>NZ_JAQIBL010000243.1 GCF_027859075.1 Oceanispirochaeta sp.
CTAATACAAGGGAGGATATCTCTGAACAAATTGACATTGAGACTCTTCTGACAGAGAATCAGGACCCTCAAAACATTAGAGTTTCGGACGGACAGGAAATGCTCATTAATTCAAAAATAATTCCCAATACCGGCTGGATTGTCATCAGTTTCATTCCTCTTAAAGAACTGACAAAGGATGTCAGAAAAATGACCTATACTCTAATACTCATTGGTGCTTTTGTATTTCTCCTGGCACTTGTCAGTACTATTAAATTATCTCAAACCATTACAAGTCCTTTGACAGACCTGACGAATCATATCAAAACCCTGGAAGATGGTAATCTGGTAAAGTATAAAATCGCCGAACGTGCCGATGAAATCGGAATATTGAATGACAGCTTCAACAGCATGATTGATCGAAATAAAGAACTGTTACGCAAGATTGACCGAAATGAAAAGAAAAAAAGGGAATATGAACTGGCCCTGTTACAGGCCCAGGTGAAACCGCATTTTCTTTACAACACTCTGGATATCATTTACCGCCTGGCTTCGTTGGGTAGAACAGAAGAAGTCATAAAAGCCACAAAAAACATTGCCGATTTTTATCGTATTGCCTTAAGCAAGGGAGATGAAATCATCCCCCTCAAAAGAGAACTGGAACTGGTTGAAAAATATTTGTATATCCAGAAAATTCGGTATCCTGATATTTTCGATTTCCGGATAGCTTTAAAAGGCACCATTGAAGACTATACAATCCCCAAATTTACCATACAGCCTCTTGTCGAAAATGCCATCTATCACGGGTTAAAAGTCAAAAAGGAAAAGGGAGTCATTGAAATAACAGGATCGAAGGAGAAGGATGCCATTCTCATTGAAGTTTCTGACAATGGTGTAGGCATGAGCCGGGAACAAATAGAACAAACCCTGGCTAAATCCATTGATATGAATCTTACAAAATCATTTGGAATCATCAATATAGATGAAAGATTAAAACTATATTACGGCCCTGATTATGGAATCACCATGAGAAGTGAGCCGAATGCAGGCACCACAGTCAGTATCAGAATAGGATTTAATAAAGAGGAAAGTATAAATGTTTAGAGTTCTGATTGTTGATGATGAACCTCTAGCCAGAGAGCATATCCGGGAAACTGTAGATTGGCAGAAGCTGGGCATAGAGGTATGCGGAGAAGCGTCAGACGGAACAGAAGCCCTGATAAAAATCAAAGAGTTACAACCTCAGATTATACTGCTGGACCTTATCATGCCTCTCATGGACGGCATGAGTCTGGCGGAACACATAAGCGAGAATAATCTGGATGTCTCAATGATCATCAGTACCGGCAGTGATGAATTTGAATTTGTGAGAAAAAGCATGAAACATGATGTCAAAGACTATCTGTTAAAGCCATTTGATATCAATGAGCTGGAACTTGCCCTCCTTCGTATAAAGAATCAGCTAACACTAGAGAACCAGAACAGAACCAGGAATAGAAATGCGATTCTCTACAATATGCTCACCAACCCCATTCAGGAGAATTTCAGCCTGGCAAGAAGTTATTATGATTTTGATAATAAGATATTTGAGATCGCCGTCATATATAACAAGAGTGAGGACAAAAGCCAGGAGGCTATAAACAGCCTGACCGGATTCTGCCGGAATCCCGACAAAATAATCTTTATTAAAAGCGGGATAAAACGCATCATCTGTTTTTCAATGACCGAGGAAATGACCACCGGGAATGAATTGGCCACCATATTGCAAAATTATCTCATAGAAAAACAATCCCCCTGGTCTGAAACCTTAATTGGTATAAGCAGGTGTAACAGAGACATTCTGACTATAGGAAAATCGTTGCAGGAAGCAACCGAGACTGTTAACAACGGCATTATATTCGGTGAAAAAGGAATCAAGAAATATAAAATAGCACAAAGTGACAAAACCAGATATTTTTACTCCTCAAAGGATCTTGAAAATCTCCTAGTTTCATTGAGAAAGGGAAACAGCCGAAAAGTCAAGGAACAGATAGATCTCATTTTTCAGCAATTAGTAAAAGAGAATGTAGAATATGATAATTTGCTAAAAATAAGTAATGGGCTGATTTCTCTGTGTTATTCGATGATGATCGAAAAAAACAATGATTTGCAGAACCTGTTGGATCAGGGAGATATGAAAATCATCTTCAATAACAGGAATATTGATCAAATTAAGCATGATGTCATCAGTTTTTATCAATCAGCCCTGCAGAATGTTCTGACAGGCAAGGTAACAAAATCGCAAAAAGTGGCACGGGGCTGCGTCAAAATTATTGAACAAAAATATGCCGATTCAGAGCTCTCCATCACCATGATTGCTGAGGAACTGAACTATGAAGTCAGTTATCTGAGGCGCGTATTCCGGAAAGAAATCGGAGATACAATTAACGGATATATCATTGGATACCGGATGCAGAAAGCCAAAGAGATTCTGCATAAAAAGAGATACAGACATTCGGAAATTGCCTCGATGATAGGGTATGAGGACGCTTCCTATTTTAGTAAGAGTTTTAAGAAATATGTAGGGATTTCGCCCAAAGAATTTGAAATTTCAAATTAGATTCTAAGAAAATAATTAAAAAAATGGGATGAATGTGTTCAGGAATTACATATTTGTCCCTGATTTTGCATTTACCGATCAAAAATTCCGCGCTTACAATAAACCATCATCTGTATGTCATTTGATAAAACTTAAAAAAGAGGAAGACATTATGAAACGAATTTTGGGTATGGTGTTAATGATCAGTCTGCTCACCGCAACACTGTGGGCCGCAGGGCAGAAAGAAGAGGCTGTCACAGCTGGAAAAACACCCATCAGACTCTACACCTACTATGCTGACAAAGCGGTAGTCATCGTAGACCAGGCAGTAGCCAGAGTGGAAGCAAAATACCCTGTAGAAATTGAAATCATTCACAGAGTAGATGCCACGGGTGTGGAACTGAAAACGATGGCAGCCGTTGGCAAACTGCCGGATATTTATGAAGTTACCGGTGAATCAATAATCAATACATTTCTGAAATCGGGTGATATTGCTCCCCTGGAAGCCGGTATGGAAAAATATGGCGTCATGAAAGATGTGAATGCGACCACATTAGGTTCTCTGGTCAACACCGATGGCCATACTTATGCGATGAACTTTGAAGCTCCGAGGAACTTCCTCATCTATTACAATGAAAAAGTATTCAAAGAAAATGGTGTCAAACTCCCTACAAATTATGATGAATTGCTGGCCGCTTCTAAAGTTTTTCAGCAAAACAAGATTATCCCTCTCGCACTGTTCGGTGCACAGCCCTGGCCCGGGATCATGCTTTTTGACAGCCTTGCCTCAAGATACAATCCCGGCGGCGTCAAGGCCTTAATGGATGGTTCTGCCAAGATTACCGATGCAGGATATGTGAAAGCAGCAAACCAGATTGTAGAGCTGGTTAATGCCGGATTTATTGGAAAAAGCTCATTTGCCACAAATGCATCACAGGCTTTTGAACTATTTAAAACAGGCAAAGCCGCCATGATAGGAAACGGAACCTGGTACCTTCTTGACGTGGCCTCCTATGGAGAAGGTTTCAACTACCTGGACAATCCCTTTGCAGAAGCAGGGAAAGAAGATCAGACCCGCTATGTCCGTTCCGGTGGTTCTTCTCAGGGTGGATGGACAGTCAATCCCAAAGGCACCAATGTTGAATTGTCTACTGAAATAGCCATCGAGTACTGTAAGGAAAGGGCCATAGCCAGTGTTGAATTGTTCGGAACAGCCAACCCCATGACCTATGAAGTAACTCCTGAGAAACCACGACATCCTGCGGCTCAGAAATACTCTGATGAAATCAGCAAGTTTCAATCCACAACCTATTTTCCCTGGAATATTCCCAATCAGGAAATTGGTTCAGCTCTCAATGACAATCATCAGTCTCTGCTGGCTAATGCCATTACTGCGGATGAGTTTATTGCCTATATGGCTAAAACCATTGCCGATAACCAATAATCCAAATCAGAAATAATTAAAAAAAGAAGCATTTAAAACTGGTAACTATCAATACTGCATTGATTGTTACCGGTTCATTTTCGTAAAGGTGAGGCAATTGAATACTTTTGTTAAGAATAAGAAAGCATTTTTCATTTTTACCACTCCCTTATTACTTATTTATACCCTTGTCATTGTATTCCCGGTCATACAGACATTTGTAATGAGTTTTT
>NZ_JAQIBL010000244.1 GCF_027859075.1 Oceanispirochaeta sp.
TTTTTAAGCTGTTCTTCTCTATGCTCTTCAAACAATATTTCATTTGCTTTCTTAATAAGCTGGCCATCAAGGCGTTTCCTAAAATGCACCATGAGTGATGCATCAAAAGGTTCTTCATCTTTGTAAGCCTCCAAACCAATAAAATATTGAAGGTAGGGAGTTTCTCTAATATGTTCGACAACTTCTCTATCAGATATTTGGAATTTTTCCTTAATGATTAAGGCCCCAAGTGCCATTCTTACAGATTTTGCAGGAGCCCCCATTCCCGAACTAGAGAACTTATATTTATAATCTTTTTCTATCTGATCCCATGGCACTTTTTTACTTAAAATAACCCACCTGTTATTTTCATTTAAATGACCACCAAAGGGTAAATAGAAATCTTCCAGTTTTTGCTGCTTTCCGTTATTTTCTCTATACATGCTCATCTCCGGTGCAAGGGTTTTGGGGGTTACCCCCCATTTTATGTGCACTCTCTCAGAGAATTTTACACCTAAATCTTTATATTGTAAATTTATATGATCTATTCAGCAGGCCCTATTTTAAATATCGAACCATCTTCATATACTCTGAATCTGCATAATTCACAGCTTGACCCAAAGCCATTGAGGGAACAACCGAGGCTTTCTTTTCAGTCAGCCATTTCCTGAACTCTTTGAGAATTGGAATTACCCTTTCTCGACGGAGACTGTTAAACGTAACCGTCAATTCAATTTGCAGGGAGCATAATTTTATTGATTTCTTCTGGATCACAGTTCCATGGGGCAAGTGGCTCTATATACTCTGGGTCCGATAGACATGGAGCCTTTTCAAAGACCCATTTCAAATAGGCATAGGGGTTCAGACCGTTGAGCTTTGATGTCTCAATCAGTGAATAGTAGAAACACATAGCATCTGCCCCCTCAGTGCTTCCGGCAAATAGAAAGTTCTTACGACCCATTACAAACGGTTTTACCGTTCGCTCGGCTGCATTATTATCGGGAGTCAAATATGGGCACTCCAGGTATCTTATGATCTTATGCCACTGCCCGAGTGCATAGGAAACAGCTTTTCCAAGATTACTGGACGGCCGGAGCTTTTGACTTTGTTTATCGAGCCAATTTTTTAGATCATCCAGAAGGGGTTTCACCTCTGCTTCCCTCTTAATCAAAAAGTCTTCAGAAGTGAGCTCTTTTTGTCTCAGTCTTTTCTCTGTGCTATAGATTCTTTGTATTTTGTTCATGACTGCGTTGGACTGTTTCAGCCTGTGATCTGCCTTGTAGGCGTCATATATTTCTCTTCTGGCATGAGCTAAACAGCCTACATGAGTTATCTTATTTTGGTTTTTCAACACAGAGTCATATCCTTGATAACCATCACTTTGGAGAAATCCGGAGAATCCTTCGACAAACTCTCTAATATATTTTGAGCTTCGAGATTTATTGTATTCATAGAGGGCAACTTGAGCTAAGGGAGGGCCTCCCCTGGTTACCCAGATATATGATTTTGAAGAATCGGATTTTCCCTCCTCTCCATGAACCTGAACTGTTGTCTCATCCATTTGAAGAAAGGGCCCGCTCCGTACTTTGTTCTTCATCAGGCCGTTCATTTTTTTCAGTTGCCGATAGGATTTTATAGTCCAGTTCGACATATTCTGCCTGCTTATGGGTGCCCCAAATCGTTCAAAACGTTTTTCCTGTCTGTAGAAAGGCAGATAATCACAGAATTTGTTGATAAGGATGTAAGAAAGAAGTCCACCCGTCATAATGCTACCGGGTATTAGTGATGGAGGGGCAGGAGCTATTCTGAATACCGGCTTATCCTCATCTCCAGAACCTTCACAATTCCGGCAGGCATATTTGGGCCGGACATGCTGTTCTACAAACACTTTTTCCGGAATAATCTGTAATCTTTCGGTGATAACCTCATCGACTTTGACCATGTCGCAACCACAGGCACATTTTTTATCCTCTTCAGGTATATCGTGCACTATGACTTCTCGCGGTATGGATGGATCAATTGGCTTGCGGCCTTTCTTCTGCCTCTTATGCTCCGGAATTATGAGCTCTTCAAGTACTTCTTCGAATTCTTCGGTAGTAAACTCTTCAAAGAGTTCCGGCTGTAGAGGGCTGACTTTTTCACTGGATCTACCGAAGAGGCTATTTAAAGCAATGTTCAGTTTATTTTCCAGGTCATTGACCTTGTTCTCAAGAGATTTAATATACTTAAAAACTTCAGGGCTTAAATCCTGATTTTTGATATTCATCTCCCAGACTTTATTACTTTAAGGGAAATTATAAAACCCTTTAATTCATCTGATTGAATTTTATTTCTTTATGGGCTTTCCAGAAGTCAATTCCATTGAGCAAGAGCTGTAATTGTTCAAGATTTATTTCTTCAGCATCCTCTTCTGTCATAGGCCAAGGGAATTTATCTTTTTCCAGTTTTTTCTGCCACATGCAAAAACCATTTCGGTCCCAGTAGATACATTTTAGATTCTTTCTATCTTTGCTACAGAATAGAAACAAGCTTCCAGAGCCGGAGTCCTTTTTCATCTCGTCTTCCGCCAGTATGGATAGACCGTTAATCTGTTTCCTCATATCGGTAACACCGGGTCGAACAAATATGGAGACTTTTGAGAGATCTACTATCATAGTGAGACCTCTTTCAATGCCGAAATCAGTACAGCGATTTCATCGGTTGTAAGCTCTACAGGGAACTCTATTACAATCTGGTTATAGGAGAGTTTCATTTTCTCTTCGGATTTAATTGGGGTTGATATCTTCACTAGCAGCTGATGGGGAACCACAATGGCTGGAGAGTCAAACTTCTTTTTCCAGTAAATGAAAGTAGAAGGGTTGATATTACTTTCTCTACAGTATCCATTGATTGATAGCCCAGACGATTTGTATTTGCCTATTTCATTTTTCCAGTCTTCCCGGGATCTTTTGTTTTTCATATTACCTCCGGGATATAGGATGGGAGATATTGGAGATTATTTTAATGGCCTGTTATTTTGACGGTTACTGTTAAACTCAGAAGCTGTGAGTTGCATCGCTCTCAGCTCTTTTTCAATGATATAAAGCTTTCTGATGTACTTGATAGCCTTATTCGCTTGTCCACCATTCTTAGTCGCCTTGGCTGCGTCTACAAATTTCCTGCGGATATGGGCTAAGCAGGCAACGTGCCACAGCTTGTATGCTCTTGTGGCTGCATTATAGCCAGCATAACCATCTGTTTGGATAGAACCACCATATCCGTCCAGCAGCTTAACAGCCATTTCCGCTTTTCGGGTTCTTGAGTAATTGAATAGTACAATTTTATTTCCCGAGTTTGAGCCCACCGTTACCCACATATAAGATTTAGAATCTACTTTTTTGCCAGATTCTTTTAGAACCTGAACGGTGGTCTCATCCATGTTGATCAAAGGACCTTCTCTGGTCTTTTCTCTCATCAGATCTATAAGATCAGAACACTTTAAGGCTGTCTTGATTGTCCAATTGCACATATTAGTTCGGTTGATATCAACTCCAAGCCTCTTGAAGATCCTCTCATGCCTATAGAAAGGAAGAGAATCACAATATTTCCCTGTTATGATAAAAGCAAGCAAACTGGGAGATGCAATACTCCCAGGCATAATTCGAGGGGGAGCCTTTGCCGTGATGATAGGAACCTCTTCCGAATTCTCAGAGTCAGCGCAATTACAAGGACCGCACTTTTCCCGTTCATGAACCTTTGCTTTTATCTGTGCTGGAATATATTCCAGCTCTTCTGATGTTTCATAGCCGATTATCGGACGCAATTTACCACAGCAGGAACATGTCCTCTCTTCTATGGTTAAGTTATGCACAACTTTTTCTCTTGGAATATCTGCCGGTATGGGCTTTCGGCCTCTTTTTTTTGATTTTTCTTTCGGAATTTCTGTTTCCTCTGGTTCAGAATTACTATCAGAGATGACTGCCTCGGCCTCATCAAAGAGGTACATCTGATGTTTATCAAGGACGGTCCACTTTTCACTTTTTCTTGCAAAAATATGACGCTCCAAGAGTAAAACTCGTTCCTTGAGCCGATCATTATTATTCTGAAGATGCTTGTTATCTGTCTGAAGATTTTCGTTCTCGCCTTCAAGGTTTTTATTCTTACCCCTAAGATTCGCGTTCTGCTTTTCCAGTTCCTTAATGAGTTTCTTTAGTTCTTCTGGGCTCTCGGGCAATCCTATTTTTGACATCTGATAATGAGTTTATGGTATTTGTGGAAGTTATAATACTTCACAATAGTTCAGTGCTTTATGAGCCTTCCAGAAATCGATTCCCGATAAAAGAAGCTTCAGTTGTTCATAAGTAATTTTTTGAGCCTCGGATTCATCCTTAGGCCAGGGGAAACTTTCTTTTTCAATCTTCTTCTGCCATAAACAGAATCCATTTTTATCCCAATAGAGTGCTTTCAGGATCTTTCTTTCCCGGTTACAGAATAGAAAGATGGAAGGTGAGAATGGATTGAGCTCCATATCATCCTGAACGATGACTGTCAGCCCATTGATCTGTTTCCGCATGTCTGTTCTCCCAGGCTTAATAAAAATATCTGTTTCACTCAGATCCGGAATCACATCAGGTTCCAAAGAGTGGTGATAAAAAACTGAATGGTCTTTGGGTTCATATCTGCTGGTATTTCCAGGATCATTCCTGTAGGAAGAGTTATTTTAATAATCTTTGAGACACTGCTGTCGACTGGCACCATAATGGGAATTGATTTCTCAGGTGTTATCCGGATCAGTTTCTTTGTCGGGACAGATCTTTCCCTTTTTATACGCTGATCACGAAGAGTATAATAATTTAAATGATACTTCTGGCAATACTCTTTCTGGGAAAGCCCTGATTTCATATAGTCTTGGATAATTGTATCCCAATCTTCTGCTGTTCTTCTTTTCATTGTCTACTCCTGATGAATAGAAAATGACTGGAAATCTCAGCTATTGGTAGATGGGCCTATATTAGCGGTTACGAACATTGCAGCACTGCAAAGTCAGAATAAAATCAAGCGAGTCGGACCGGACAAAGGCGGTCATTGGGAGGTTCTCAAATAATATGTGTTATAGCATTCCAGTAGTTTTAATATATTTAGGTTGTTCTCAATGATAG
>NZ_JAQIBL010000245.1 GCF_027859075.1 Oceanispirochaeta sp.
ACAGAGAGGCCGAAGGATATATTGCTGAGTCCCAGCACTGTGAGGCATCCGGGAAGTTCTTCCTTGATTCCTTTAATGGCTTCCAGGGTCTGGAGGGCCGCATTCCTGAGGGTTTCATCCCCCGCACCAATGGTGAAGGTGAGCGGGTCAAAGAGTATATCCTGAGGACGAAGGCCCATTTCATCAACGGCAATGGCGTAGATGCGTTTGGCTATGGCAATTTTTTCGGGGGCGGTCATAGCCATCCCCTTTTCATCGATGGTCAGGGCAACCACGGCGGCGCCGTATTTCTTGACCTGTTTCAACACCTTGTAGATGTTGACCCCACCGTCTTCCAGATTGACAGAATTGACGATGCACCGCCCCGGGTAGAGCTGGAGAGCCCGCTCGATGACCGCTGGTGTGGTGGAATCTATCATCAAGGGTGTTTTCAGTGACGAGGCAAAAGTGGGAATCAGAGACTCCATATCCTCCATTTCATTCCGTCCGACATAGGCGGTGCAGAGGTCCAGAACATGGGCTCCGGCGGCTTCCTGCTCCCGGGCAATGGTCAGGCAGGTGTCGAAATCATCATCCAGCAGGGCATCCCTGAATCGCTTGGAGCCGTTGGCATTGCAGCGTTCTCCGATGATGAGTGGTTTTATGGGCTGAATCAGATCTACTGCTTCATAAAGGCTTGCTATAGAGGGTTTCAAGGCAGGACCTCCCGTTTGGCTGGGGTTGTTCCGGCCAGTGCTTTTTTCAAGGCGATGATATGCTGGGGAGTCGTACCGCAGCATCCTCCCGCCAGGGAGACACCCCAGTCTCCGATGAAAGTCTTCAGTTCCCGGGCATAAGCCTCGGGACTCATGGGATAAGTCGTTTTACCGTCTACAATCTGGGGCAGTCCCTGGTTAGGTAGGCAGGAAATCCGTCCCGGCCAGTTGTGACTGAGCCAGCGGATGGTACTGAGCATGTCTTCGGGACCGGTGGCACAGTTCAAACCAAAGGATAATACCGGAAAGGGTTCGATGATGGCTGCCGCAGCGGCTATGTCTGTTCCTCCCAGCATGGTTCCTGTACTTTCAATAGTTACCGAAACCATGACAGGGATATCCAGACTTTTTTCATCCAGGACTTCATAGCAAGTGACCAGCACCGTTTTAAGCTGCAGGATGTCCTGGGCTGTTTCCAGGAGAAGGAGGTCAACACCTGCGTCTACCAAGGCTTCGATCTGTTCCTTATAGGAGGCAGCCAGTGCCTCCACTGTGATATGTCCCAGTGAGGGAAGCTTCGTCCCCGGGCCGACAGAACCGGCGACCCAGCCCGAACCGTGTTGTTCCACCGCTTTTTGTGCCGCCCTGACCGCGGCCGTGTTGATTTCTTTCACCCTGTCCTGCAGGCCGTACTCGCCCAGAACAATACTTGTGGCTCCAAAGCTGTTTGTTTCGATCACATCCGCACCGGCTTTCAGAAAACTCAGATGCATTTCGGTAATCCTGTCGGGAGCCGTCAGGCAGAGGTACTCGTTACAACCCTCATTGTCATCCCAGACTGAGTCGGGAAGGATCATGTTCTGGATACTCGTCCCGCAGGCTCCGTCCAGAATCAATAATTGTTTGTCTTTCAGATTCACTGAGAACTCCTCTCTTGTTTGTTGAGGCGGATGCCAATCCTTTCTACAGAAGGGATTCCGATGTGTTTCTAACTGTAAGAAGCCTCTGCTCTTATTAAATAATGCCGTAAGTATAATGATTCTCTTTGAAAAAATCCAAAGCCTGCATTTGATAAACCATCGGGAACTAAATTTTCCCGCGGGCCCTGTCTATCTGAATCTGATCTGCCAGGGATCTGAGACGGGGCATCGCGTGTCTGTAAAACTTCTTAAGACCTGAACAAAGGGTGGAGAGTCCGTCATTCTTCAGGCCTGTCCGGTGTTTCTGACAGTCTCCATAACAATAGGATAGCCATTCACAATTCCCGCATTGGTCCTGATAGTTCAACTTACCATTACCGAAGTCCCTGTAGGTCTGGTGGGTCAGGAATTGACTCCAGCCTTCGGTTTTAACATTTCCAAGTTTTAGTTCCTCCCTGACAAAAAAGTCACAGGGATAGACGGAGCCATCGTATTCAACCACAAAGTACTGACAGCAGTTTGTATCCATATCACATGTGGTGGGGCGGCCCAGTACCATCTTGTTTAAAAGGGAATCAAACATCCTGATGGATACTTCATAGCGGTTTTCATACCAGCGGTCAAAAATACCTATGAGAAAGTCTCCCCATCCTTCAGGACTCACAGAATAGGTCTCAGGGGTGACTCCGTCGGATTTGAATTCCACACAGGGGATGAACTGTAAAAACCGTATTCCTTTTTCATAGAAATAGTCATATATCAGCTCGGGTTGCCTGCTGTTCAGATCATTCACCAGGGTCAGGATATTGTATTCCACCTTATGCTTTTCCAGATTATCCAGGCCTTTCTGAACCAGGTGATGGGATCCTTTTTTTCCAATGGTCTTTCTGTAGTGGTCATGGATCTCCGGGGGGCCGTCCATGGAGACCCCTAAAAGGAATTTGTACTCACCGAAAAAGGCGGCCATCTCGTCTGTGATGAGGGTCCCGTTTGTCTGCAGAGCATTGGCAATCTGAGCCCCCGGGGGAGCATACTTTTTTTCTAATGCAATCAATTTTTCAAAGAAGGGGAGTCCCATTAAAGTTGGTTCACCCCCCTGGAAGGCAATAGAGTACTGGGGCTGAGATGTCTTCATATAGGAGCGGATCATTGCCTCCAGAGTGGCATCATCCATCCTCGTTTTTTTGGATTCACAGAGCTGATCCAGGTAAAAACAGTATTCACAGCGGAGGTTGCAGTCGGCGGACGCTGGTTTAACTAAAAGGGAAAAGGCTTTCATATCTGCTCCAAATTGTACGTCCCAAATTGTACGGATGAAGAGGGTGGGCGTCAATTACCGGGGAGAGTGGTTGACTCAAATCCGCTCAGGAAGTAAATTCAAGAGACCAGTACGCCTGGATCCGCATAAGGACCGGGACGTTGAGGTGAAACATGAATTTGAAAATTAATATATATATCTCAGCCTGGAATCGGGATTTTTACCCGGGAGATCAACGTGTCTTTCATTGAATTCCGAGACGTCAGTTTCAGCTACCCTGGACAGGACCGTCCAGCTCTTGATCAGGTTAGTTTTACCCTGGAACCCGGCAGTCATACCGCTATAGTCGGAGGCAACGGTTCGGGGAAAAGCACTCTGGCCCGTCTATTGATCGGACTCCTGATTCCGGGGCATGGACAGATTCTGGTCGGTGGATTTGTTACATCAGAGTCCAGGAATCACAGATCCATCCGGAGGAAAGCCGGTCTCGTTTTTCAGAACCCTTCCTCTCAGATTGTGGCCACCGTTGTCCGGGAAGATGTAGCCTTCGGCCCGGAAAACCTTGTTCTGGATAATCATGAAATCAAGGAACGGGTCAAAAACGCCCTGGAAGACACTTCCCTTAGTCCTCTTTCTCTCCGGGGGACTCATCAGCTCTCGGCGGGGCAGCAGCAGCGCCTGGCCATGGCGGGAGTTCTCGCACTGGGTTCCCGCTGCATGATTCTGGATGAAGCAGAATCCATGCTCAATCCATCAGGCCGGCAGCAGCTGAACCGTCTTCTGGCGGAGCTTAAAAGGGAGGGGCATACGATCATCCGGATCACCCATTTTATGGAACAGGCAGTTCTGGCCGACCGGGTCATTGTCCTGGATCATGGGAGGTTGGCAGAACAGGGTGATCCCTTTTTGTTTCATCATCAGAGACAGCAGTTGAGGGCCTGGCAGCTGCAGGAGACTCCATCTCAGCTGCTGAGCCGTCATTTATCTGAGGAATATGCTGATTTTCCATCCTCTTTAACAGAAGAAGAGCTCATAGGCTCATTAAAGGATCATGGTTTTTCCTGTACTCCCAAAGAATCAGAAGATACTGAATCCTTCCTGCCGGGAGAGCCGATCATCAGCCTGAGGCATGTCAGCCGTGCCTATTCGAAGCGGTCAGACTCTCCCGTTTATGCCCTAAAGAATATCAGCTTTGATCTTTATCCAGCTGAGTCCGTCTCCGTTCTCGGGCAGACAGGTTCGGGAAAGTCCACCTTTTTGCAGACACTCAACAGCCTTCTGTTGCCCGATGAAGGTGTCATCTCTCTCCTGAACGAGAATCCCCAGAATAAAAAAACGGACCTTCGAGCCCTCCGATCCCGCATCGGGCTGGTGATGCAGCAGCCGGAGAAACAGCTTTTTGCCTCCCTGGTGGGGGATGATGTGGCCTTCGGACCCTCACAAATGGGCTTGAAGGGCCGTCCCCTGGCTCAGAGAGTCAAAGAGGCCCTGGAACTGGTGGGTATGCCCTTTGATGAGTACCGTGATTTCTCTGTGAAAGCCCTCAGCGGCGGACAGAAGAGAAAGGTCGCCCTGGCAGGAGTTCTGGCCATGAACCCGGAGATTCTTCTTCTGGATGAACCCACAGCCGGGCTTGATCCTGTTGCTGCGGATAATCTGGAGAAGGTCCTCCGGGATCTCCAGACCCGGGGATTGTCCCTGATCACGGTGACCCACAGCATGGAGCAGGCTTTACGCCTGTCCCGGCGTTTCGTTGTGTTCCGGGAAGGTGAGATTTTCTGGGACGGTGATGCCGGGGGCTTCTTTGACCTCCATGATCCTGTCGCTGTGGGACTGGATTATCCCCTGTCCTCCCGCATCGCGTCTTCCCTCGGTTCCGCCCCGGCAGGCCGGATTCTGACACCTGAGGAGCTGATCCTTTCACTGGTCCCCCCTGCCGGGAGGGTCGTTTTATGAGAGACTTTGACATTCTGCAGAACCTGTCTCTGGGGCAGTACAGGCCGGGGGACTCGGTGATTCATGCATTGAATCCCGCTCTGAAGATTGCGGCACTGATCATGGGAAT
>NZ_JAQIBL010000246.1 GCF_027859075.1 Oceanispirochaeta sp.
AAATAAAGGCAATAAATATCCGATAAAAATAGATAATAAACCATTCCAAAAAGACACACCATTCCCCTTGGATTCTAATCAAATGAAAAAATTATTCTGCAATTTATTGAAATATATAATTAATCCCATTCTCTTTATTTCCCCCTTGCTTCTGGATGAGTAAAGACCATAATACCTACTAAGATGTTTGCTTTTCGGCGATATATAGATTGTCAGATCGGCAATAAAATCTAAGACGTTAAAAGTTTAATATTCTATTTTAAATAGTTATTATACGTTGTCATTCACAGATGTAATCTTTTTTAGTGACTCTGGATGCTATGCTATATATTGACACAAATTCTTTCTTGAATTGTCATCAAAATTAACAGGAAAACGGCCAATACAAGGCAGAGGTTATTCATAAAGATGGCCCCTGGTGTTCCATTGAACAGGTTGAATTGGCGACACTCGACTGGGTGGACTGGTTTAATAATCGCCATATTATGGAACCTTTGGCTAGAGAATATGAAATGATGTATTATGAACAGGAAGTAAGTCTGGCTGTACATTTTACAATCCATTGGAGTTTTACATGTTCTCTATTTCATCATCGGAGGAATTCAGGGACTAATAGCATTCATTGTTATTTTTATGTAAGTTGTATTTCCTGTTTCTATTTTTAAGAAGATTCTGAACAACATATTTTCTTCAGTATAGATTTCCTATTAGTAAACCAAGCTCCCTGGCACGGGCAACAGCCTCTGTGCGGTTTCGAACCTGGAGTTTGTCGAATATATTCTGATTGTGACCTTTTACGGTACTCAATGCGAGAAAAAGCCTCTCCCCAATCTCATTATTTGAAAGCCCCAGAGATACCAGACTCAAGACGTCAAGCTCCCGTTCACTCAAGTCCTCCACAAGGGGTAGTAGATCTGTGCCATTGGGAGACAGGGAGGGTGTCTGTTTGAACCCCTCCAGAACTTTACATACATAGCTTTTTCCAGTTCTCATGGGTGATGCTTTGGTCAAAAGTGCTGCCATAGGGGGGCCTTCGTCGATAAAGAGACGAAAGAAACCGCCATGTTCTGCTTGACTAAGCACTTTTTGGATCATACTGACGGCCCGATCTTTTTCACCATGAAGGTGTAAAGCAAGTGCTTGCAGTACCATTGCTTCCAGTCGTTTATGCTCTCCCATCGGTTCCAGTACTGCCAGGGCAGAGACAGGGTCCTTCAAAGCAAGGAATATCCGGGCCTGACAGCTGGGATCGCCGGATTTTTTTGCCATTTTGGCAGCTGATGACAGATCATCCTGCTTTAAATGAACCATTGACTGCATGGCATACAGCTCTCCTGACCGGCGATCAGAGTTCAACCGGACTATGGCTTGTCTTACCTGCTCCAGAACAGCAGTGGCTCCTGCAACGTCCCCACGGGCCAGTATGACCCGGGAGAGAAACAGCTTGCAGACAATAGAACGGTCAACCTCACCATCATATTGGCGGGCCAGATCAACTCCCAGAAGACAGTGCTTTTCGGCCCCTTCCAGATCGTTCCATTCATAAAGGATGTGGGCCAAACCCATATGGGCTTCTTCTGCATTCGGTATAGGACAATTACTAAAAAGTTCAAGACTCCGCCGATAGGTCTCTGCAGCTTTATAAAGCTGATTATTCATTTCCTGCAGCTGGGCCTGTCCAAGCATTGCCAGTGACATTAAAAAGACATTTCCTGATGCCTGGCTGAATGTGATAACTTCCGCATAGGTTTCTTCTGCCTTTTCACTTTCTCCCATAAACTGATAGTAGACTCCCAGTGCCCAGGTAGCTACTGTTCGAAAGGAAACATTCTCCTTGTCCAGGTATTCCAATGCCCGCTGTGCCTGAACTTTGATATCTTGAAACCGATACTGGTAGATCGCATGTGTAGCCCGTGCCGCAGCGATGGTACCGACAAGGTTTCGATCTGAATCTCTGCTTTCGTTGGCGTTCATGGCCGCTTCTGCAATGCGGAGATTTTTCTCGACGTCGGTGGTCTGGCCTATTACCAGTGAGAGAGAGGCTTTCCTGACCCACAATGAGGGCCTTTTATTCAATTCGGTAATGGGCAGGGAATCCAACCATTTCAGAATAGTGACTACCATACTCTGTGAATGAAGGGGCATGGCTTTATCACTGATAAGGCGCTCCACACGGGGAATGTCATGGGCTGCAGCGGCATGATGAAAAGCTTCGGGATAGAGGTTGTTGTTTTCATACCAATGGCTGGCACGGATATGCAGTTCCGCAGTGTTTTTGCTCCGTGCCAATCGCTGCTTCAGTAAATCTGCAAATAGATGGTGATAACGGTACCAGCAACGTTCATTGTCCAGGGATACGATAAACAAGTTGATTTCTTCGAGGTACTTAAGGGATTCCTGCCCCCCGTCTTCTTCCAATACGGCATTGCACAGGGAAGGACACATCCTGTCCAGTATGGATGTGGAAAGCAAAAAGGATTGTAAATGTTCCGGTTGTCTGTGTAATACTTCCTCCAGGAGGTAGTCCATGACAAAACGGTGGCTTCCGGTAAAGGAATCAACAAGACCACCAGAGTCAGTTTGTCCCTGAATGGATAAAGCGGCCAGCTGTATGCCGGCAATCCATCCTTCAGTGCTTATGTCCAGGGTGTTTATTTCTTCTAAAGAAAGATTCAGACCCATCACGGCTCTCAAAAAATCTGCTGTCTCGGTAAGATTGAATCGCAGGTCTGCCATACGGATTTCAGTCAATTGCCCCTTGGCTCGTAAACGGGGAAGTGGGAGGGGAGGATCCTCACGTGTAGCGATGACCAGGTGCATCAGGGGAGGCATGTGGTCAAGCAGAAAACAGAGGGCATCATTGACCTGTATAGATTTTATAAGGTGATAATCGTCCAGGATAACAAATAATTTATAAGGTAGGGCGGCGATTTCATTGATCAGACCGATCATAATTGTTTCAACAGTAGGAGATTGGGTTGATTGAAGAACTCCAGTCCATTCCGCTCCTATGGTAGAGTCTACTGTCTGCAGGGCAGCAACTAAGTATGACAAAAACCGGGAGGGATCGCTATCCTGTTCATCAAGAGAGAGCCAGGCAACCCGTTGTCCGCAGCAGTCAATCCACTGGCTCAACAGGCTTGTCTTTCCAAAACCAGCGGATGCGGAAATAAGAGTCAGTTTCCCATGCATTCCCTCGTTCAACCGGTCAATTAGAGCGGGACGGGGAATCATGTTTTCCCCGAGAGAAGGGATAAACAATTTAGTAGACAGAATCATCCCGATCATAGAAGAAATATACATCAGGGACGAAATATATCCAACCGGAAAACCGGTTGGATCAACTCAGTCAGGCATAGACTTTTCCAATTAACTCCTTACAAAACAGCTCTATTTCTTTTTGAACCGAATTATCCGGAAGAAAGGGAGTTGCGTTGAGGGTCCGTGCAAATATTTTATCTAACAGGGTATGTCTTGAATCTGAAATATCCTGAAGGGTCAATATAAAATGATCAATGTGCTTTTTTTCATTATGGAGACCCAGGCTTACCCTGATTAGACCCGGCAGGATATGTTCAATCAGGTCAGGAAACATCTTTATCAGTTTATCAGCTATATACGCTCTGGCAGGATGGATATTCATAAGCTGCTTAACAATCATATGAGCGCAAAAACAACCGCTGCGGACTCCGATACCTCCCCGTTCCGCCAGCTCTTTTGCTGCCAGATTATGAGGTACAGAGGTACATGAAAAAACAACAGTACTTCCTTTCTCCTGAAACTGTGAACAGCTGCAGTCATTGACACCATATGTTTTAATTCCCGCAACTGTTGATAAGCCTTTTAAAATGTAACTTGTCAGCTCACTCTCTTCCCTGGATATAACTGACATTCCGATTCTTTGAAGGAGGGTGATGGCTTTGCCCAATGCAGCAATTCCAGTCAGGTTTTCTTCTCCAGAGGATTGAATACGAGTCAATTCTTCAGCCTTGAAATTCAGTAAACTTTTGCGAACGACTAAAACCCCACTGCCAAAAGGGGCATACATCTTGTGCCCGGAGAAGGCAAGATAATCAATGTCATCTGATTCCATTGAAATAGATCGATGGGCCACCAGTTGTGCTCCATCTACCAGTATGCGGGCATTATACTTGTGAGCCATTCCTGCCAGGGCTTTAATATCATTGTAACTCCCCAGTACATTGGACGCTCCGCAGAGTGCTACCAATTTGATTCTCTTTTTTCCATGGATCTGGTTGAGGTTATAGTCCTGCAGGATCTGATCCATCTCTCTGGAATTGATAAATCCATTATTGTCCACGGATAAGCGAATGACAGAGTTATCGGAAATATAACGCCAGGGGAGTTCGTTGGAGTGATGCTCAAGAAGAGTGTTCAATACGATCGCTTCGCACTCGTCTGTACATTCTTTTTTCCAATTTTGAGCCGCTATATTGATCGCTTCTGTTGTATTGGAACAGAACATTATCTCGTATTCATCCAGTGTAAAATCTAAAAAGTCCGCACAGATCTCTTTGACAAGAGGGATAATCCGCTGTTGAAGATGCAGGGGCTGTTTCCATGTCTGACACACCGTTCTCCATACAGGCATAAAGGTTGGTGTGCTGGCGGCATTATCAAAATTGGTATATTCGAGAAGCCCTTCTGAGGTGGGAACTTCAATATTATTTCCGGGGGCTGAGTCCCGGAGTGCCTGGAGTAAGTCAGAACCCGATAGATTTTCCAGATCATCTTTGTAGAGAATCTCTGCAATGCTCTGAGCACAATCGGCGTCTGTATTTTGAATCTCATTTAAAAACAGATCATGCCCCTGTTTTTTGCTGAGATGAAGAGATTTTATCAGGGCGATTATATTGATGATACAGGGAGTCCCGGCTTCAAAACGCTCCGGCCCTTTGGTAAATACAACAGAGTCGGGAGATACCAGTTTAACCACTCCTCCTCCGGTTTGGAATGGAATCCCCTTTGGAAGGGCGCTCCTCTTAACGGCCAGTATTCTAAGTCCCAGGGGCAAACCAATATCCTGACTTGATAAAGAATGGAATGAGCTGGATTCGAGCTGGGTCATGAGAGCATCAGCACGCAGGGGAGTCAAAAAGATAACGCTGTAATGTTCTTTATTCAGTTCCAGATACTCAAGAACTGAATCTCTTGCCAGTTCAATAAGTCGACTACTAACAAGAGAATAGTGCCCGGAACCCCTATTTACATTAGAATAAGTGGTCACTGCTGTAAATACTGCCGATTCAAGTTCTTCGAATGCCTGATTCATAACAATACCTGACTTTTTACGAAATGTTTTGATAAGGCGAGTAGGGAAGTGTACGGCCTTTTTCAAGTAGAAGAACTTTTTTGTTTCTTATACTTAGTTCCTTTGCCAGAGAAAGACCTGATAATCCTGCACCTACGATTATATAATCAAAATTATTGTTTTTTTTATCCATGTTTTTATCCTCCATTTCAAATTGAAATCAGAAGCGGTAACCCAGACGGAGACCCGGAATCCATTCCATCTGAGGGATGGTGTATTCTTCGCTTTCGATTATCAGGCTCTTTTGCTGCCTGGCATTAATTTGACAACTGAGTTGAAGGAACAATCCTTTGTAAACAAAGTACTGGAATCCAAGACCTAACCCTGCATCCAGTGTCTGCATATAGTCTTTTCCATCGCTGTTATTGCTCCGGATTTCCCATCGGTTAAAACTGATTGCCCCGGTAACAAACAGACATTTGGTCAGGTAATAATCCACCAGAAAACCAATAGAGCCGTCACTGAAGGAACGTTCAAAATCACTGGCTATCCTGTCAATTCCACTCTCTTCAAAATCTGCCGTACCACTATTCATGACACTGAGTCTGAACCTGAGATTGTCATAGTGTATTCCCGCAGATGCCTGATATCCTCCATTAAAAAAACATGGTAATTGAGATTCCAGTTCAAAGGAGAGGTCGTTTTGTGGTGTTTCCAGATCTTCTGCTTGTAAGAGAATGGTGCTTAAGAGCAAGGTGCTGAAAGTTATAATTAATACAATTTTTTTCAAAATCATCATCCTGTGTTTAATTTTGATTAAGTATATTGACGCAAAAATCAGAAAGAAAGGTACTAAAGTATTGTTTTAAGGTGAAAGACTGGAATTGGATCGGAGAATCCGGCGGTACAATCAAGGCATCTGGACTATTTGTTTGAAACTCTAAGGACTTACCATTCCACGATCTTCATATTCCTATGGGCGTGCCCCCCCTTAATCAGTTCCTGATACGGGGGATCGGGCTCATCAGGGGTGCCGTGCTGCGCACCGGAGAGGAGGACCCTTTTCGCCCTTATGATCCCTCACGCGGGAGGAATCATAAGGTAATCCGATTAATTCCAATTTTTTTCTTCTATTCCGCCTTTTTATTTATAATGTAGTTCTATTGTCTCTCAGGCCCCTCTATTCCTATATATTACTACTGGATATAGAATTACTCAATATTGGATTCCACTTGTTTCCAACATTTCTTTTGATTTCCATCAGTTTTAACTGACTTTTGCTTACACAACTGCATGTATGGAAACGGAGAGAATTTGGTATGTACTATTTTTTAAAGATGTTTCTGTCGATTTTAAAGCATCTGATAATCACAATTCAGTCGATTCATTTTGAATTGCCATCCCATATGCCATATTCTGTGCATTTCTGATTCGTAGGCTCCGAAATAGGATTTATTTGTTATGAGTTTAAGCTTAGTTTATAATACAATAATAAGTTATCGAATGTTGATCAAATGGGAGAATGATATTGGCGAAAGAAAAGAGCGATACAAATTCCTTAGTATACGCAGAGGGAATTATAAATACCGTACGTGAACCCCTGATTGTCCTCGATCAAGACTTAAGGGTGATTTCGGCTAACTGTTCTTTTTTTAATGTTTTCAAGGTAACCCCTGAAGAAACCATGGGACAGCTTATTTATGACCTGGGAAACAACCAATGGGATATCCCCCAATTGCGAGAGCTGCTGGAAACCATCCTGCCCGAAAAAACTACCTTTGATGATTACAAGGTAGAACACTATTTCAATACACTTGGCCGACGCATCATGTTATTAAATGCCAGGCAGATAAAACGTAAAGAGGGAGAGGAGAAAATAATCCTCCTGGCTTTCGAGGATATTACGGATAGGGAGCTAGCCCAACTTGCACTTGAAGACTCGGAAGAACGATTTCGGCGATTATTTGAAACAGCTAAAGATGGTCTTCTTCTTATAGATAAGAAGAATGGTCATATCGTCAATGCTAATCCGGCGGTTTGTAAGTTGTTGGGTTATACACATAAAGAGCTCATCGGTATGCCCCTTCAAGGATTCAATTTTTCAGTAACCATTGATGTTATTGATATGATATTGGAAAAATTAGTTACTCACGGTCTAATTACTTATGATGACATCTCTGTGAAAAATAAAATGGGGTCACGAATTACCATCGATCTACAGATAATTGACAGATCGAGGTTTCTTCAGTGCAATTTCCGAGACATAACTGAGCGTAAAGTTGCTGAAAAAGAAAAAGATATACTCACAGAGCAACTCAATCAGGCACAGCGGATGGAAACTGTTGGAATTTTAGCGGGAGGGATTGCCCATGATTTTAATAATATTCTGTCTATTATTTTTGGCAATGCGGAATTAGCCCTTAATGATATTTCTCCTGATAATCCTGTCAAACAAAACTTTGAAGAGGTACTTGCCGCTTCCATCCGGGCAAAAGATCTTGTCAGCCAAATACTAACTTTCAGCCGCAAAGATAAAACAAATCTTATTCCAATACATCCTCAGCCTCTCATCAATGAAACCTTGAAGCTTCTGCGTTCTACTACGCCAGCTACCATATCAATCATTCAGGATATATCTAAAGATTGCGGAAAGGTCATGACCGATATAACTCAATTCCATCAGGTCATTATGAACCTCTTTGGGAATGCCGTCCAAGCCATGGATGAGAAAGGCGAAGTGATCGTTAGTTTGAAAGAAGTATATTTAGATAGTAATGATTTTACTCATTTTTCAAAAATGTCCCCACTTTCAATGAAAACACCTGGAGCATTCGCTAAATTTTCTGTGGTTGATTCAGGAACTGGAATAGATCAAAAAATAGTCGAACAGATTTTTGAACCTTTTTTCACCACCAAGAAAGTTGGCGAAGGAACGGGCATGGGTTTGTCTGTTGTTCAGGGCATTATTCAAAGCCAGGAAGGATTTATAACAGTTGAAAGTGAAGAAGGTAAAGGAAGTACCTTTAGTGTTTTTCTCCCTATAACTCAAAAAGAAGAAACTCTTAAAGTTAAAGAAAGCAACATTCTTCTGACTGGCACGGAACGGATACTTCTTGTAGATGATGAAGAACTCCTCCTGCAAATAATGGTACGAATCCTGGAAGGACTGGGATATAATGTTATGAGTGAAAGTAGTAGCAATAAAGCACTTGAAACTTTCAAGGCAAACCCAACCCACTTTGATCTCCTGATGACTGACCAGTCCATGCCTGACATGTCCGGGGCAGAACTTGTCGCCGAGATATTGAAAGTGAGGCCGAATATGCCCATTATTATCTGCAGCGGGTACAGCACTAAAGTTTCTGAAAAAAATTATAAAGATACAGGTGTTAGTATGTATCTTAGTAAGCCATATAGCAGAAAAGAATTGTCCGAGTCGATCAGGACAGTACTGGACGGGAATGTGTAAATGGCTTTTATAGACACTAAAATTATCTTGTACAGCTGTGATAAACCGATTAAAAAAGATCCGATGAACAACTTAGCAAGATAACAATAACTTACTGCCGATAAGCCCCAATTCTGTCTCTATATCAACTTTAATGTTGAAATCAAACTCTCTCTACTGTGGTAAGTGGATCATCTTGTTTTCAAAGAAAGATTCGGAATATCAACTCATCCTACAGTTTCAGACGCCTGCTCGCTTCCCTCATAGCCCCCAGATAGAGCCTTGGGATGGTTGAAGCGTGGAACAGTTACCAATCAGGGATGAATGATCGCGCCTGGCGCCACCAGCAGAGATCTGAGAATTATTTATTGGAGATGTCTACTCTCGGAATGTGGGTTTTAAAAAAATCCCCAAACTGAAAGATTGTTTCCGGGTCGACCCTTCCACCCAGATCCGTCATCAGAAGGCATCTTCTGCCGGCCCCGTCTTCCCCAGGGATCCCACCTATAGATTGATACGCCCATGAGAATTGAACACGCTCACTGTTAGCGGTGGGGTTTGGCTGGCCGCAAGTCATCTTGCTTGCCTATGCAACCTGAGAAGTCCGGTAGTGTTCAGTATTATTAATAATGTGAAACAAGGAGAAATCTGAGGATTACATGATGCAATATTCCTCAATATTTAAGTCTATCTGTACTTTTCTGCAGAATAATGAAATTTTTCATCCTGGCAAGAAAAAAAGGATGTTCGGTATATGGTATGATAACCGCTGATGCAGAGAGCACACCCATTGGCATCAGAGTAGTAATAGTCTCTTGCTTGAGACATAGCATCAAAGTCATTCATTGCTTCAATTTCAATTCTATTCCCTTGCTCTGGTAGATAAGAACAAGACATCTTGTGGACTTCGTGATTTTTACCTTTGTTTACGTAGTACTTTGACATAATAAAACTCCTTTTATTATGACGAGTTATAATTGTAAAAGGAATGAAGAAATTATATAAGCCCTACAAGGTGGAATACACTCTATAATCATACTTATCAAGTAAAGGAAAAATGAATCTCAGTCCTCCGTTTCTCATTACTACTTATTCTTGGTGGCCTTGCCCTTGATGTATCCAGAATACCAGGATGGGCCGTCTACATCCGAGGGGAACCGTATCATAATATGATCCACCCAGCCCGCTCCACAGAGGCTCAATTCAACCAAAAACAAAAAGTCCCCCCCAACGGACCGCCACTGCTCCGCTGTATCCTCCCCGCGTACTGATTGTTAAAGAAATGAGAGTTGTTTTTCCGTACCTTCCACTCCCGCTTTTCAAGCCGGAGCTCCAGGGCTGATCCTCTATGGTACTGCTCCGCAGCCGTCCTTCTGTCGCGGCCTGCGCCGCTCCGGTTCCGGCCGTCCGCTCCCGCATCACCATCGGTTTTCACGCCAACCCCCGCAAACCGCCGTTCCGGCTTTCCTTTGCGGGCTTTTTCCCGATCGGGACTCGAGGAGTCCTCAATGCAAACATCCCTGTTTGCCCGGTTCTCCCTCTGGACTTCACGTCTGACATCCCTACTCATAAGGCCGGCCTGGTTAAAATCAGTTTAATTTTCCCTGCAACAGGTGAAGAGCAAAGAAAAGAAGCCTCATTCGCAGGGCTGCTTTTCAGGCGGTCTCCACCGGACAGACAGGCCTGTAAGGTCGGGTATTTTTATTCTTTCCCCCCTCCCGTCCCCCGTTGGGGGAGCGTCCGGTTCCGACCGCCTGAAAAGGAGATCCGCCAACAGATGAGTTTTCCCGCTGACACCGGACTCCGGGCACTGCTTCGCAGAGCCCTCCGTCCGGAGGGACCTGGAAAATATTTTTTAGCTTTTGAAATTTCACCCGGCGGGGGAGTTTTTTTAGGCAGCCCTGAAAGCTCCTGACGGTACTGTTGATAAATTTTGTGTATAGAGACGTCAATAAAGTATTTGATTTTTAATATTTTCTTTCTTTACCCTCTTTTTACTCTTTTTATCATTCTCCTAATACTTTCTATATTCTCTATACACTCTATACATTTAAAATTTAGAGGGATTATAAGAGATTATAATATCAGTCAGTAGAATTCTGTGGAAAATCTGCTCCCTACACAAAACATGTAGGGAGCTGTATAGAGGGCCCGTCCAATGGGGGATCTCGGGGCAAGTTTTGAAACAGCATGTAAAGACGGAGCCGATTGTCCCTACATTCGTCCCTACACAAAAACCGTCATAATCCCTCCAAAAGAGGCCTCTATACACAAAATCGGCCCTCAGTTTGAGGGCCGCAGCAGGATCGATATTTTGAATTCAGTACTCTTTTAAATAGTTTGGCTCAGCCTCTGC
>NZ_JAQIBL010000247.1 GCF_027859075.1 Oceanispirochaeta sp.
TTTTTATTCTCATGAGGTCTGCCCTTGGCAAAAGCAACAATCTGGGCAACCAGATTGGCCTTCAGCTTCTGCTGGCTGGAAGACCCTTCGTAATCCAGATCAGAATTAATCTGTGAATTTTTAAAGCCGATAAACTGGAGAGGTATAATGTCTGATCCCTGGTGTAGAAGTTGGTAAAAAGAGTGCTGTCCATTGGTTCCCGGTTCTCCGAAAATCACTGGTCCTGTTGCATAATTCAAAGGATGCCCCTCTCTTGAGACAGATTTCCCGTTACTTTCCATATCCATCTGCTGAAGATGAGCTGGAAAGCGGGAAAGAGCCTGGCTGTAGGGAAGGACTGCTGTGGTAGGATAACCCAGTACATTCCTTTCGAAGACTCCATTCAATGCATCCATCATAGATGCATTTTCCTTGATATCACTATTCATCGACAAAGCATCCGCCTCGGTTGCCCCGGTCAGGATCTCTTCAAAAACTGAAGAACCAAAGGCCAGGGATAAAACAGCACCACCAACGGCTGATGTGCTGGAGAACCTGCCTCCGATATAATCATCAATATAAAAAGAGTCCAGAACATCAGAGGAACCCGCTAAGGGGCTGGTTTCACTGGTTACGGCTATTATATGGGCCATAGGGTTCAGTCCGGTAATACCAGCCGCTTTGGATTTTTCAATCACAAAATTCCTGTTAGCCAATGTTTCCTGAGTTGTTCCGGATTTAGAAACAAGAATAAACAGTGTTGTTTCCAGGTCCAGGTCATTTAAAACAGCATTGGCATCATCCGGGTCTACATTGGAAATAAAACGTGCCTTCAACAGAGGAGAACAGACATTTTCCAAAGCCAGATACAGGGCCCGGGGGCCTAAATCAGAGCCACCGATTCCAATCTGTACGACCGTATCAAACTTTTTCCCTGTGGAGCCCTTCAGTTCTCCATTATGGATTTTACTGGTGAATGCATTGATCCTGGTCAATTGTTTTTTATAAAAGTCTCTCTGGTTTTTTCCGTCGTATAAGACCGGACCATTTAGTTCGCCTCGGGTCAGATGATGAAGAACCATTCGATTCTCACCGGTATTCATAAGGGATCCCGCAAGAAGATCCTTGTATTTTTTGATGAGCTGCTGATCATCTGCCAGAGTCTGCAATTGAGAAATCAACTTTGCATCTACTGTCTTGGCTGCATAGTTATAGCTCAGACCGCCACCTGCATAAATATTGCATTGTTTGATCCCATCAGAAGTGAGAAGTGCATTTGGTTTGATATCCCCTGCATTTTTTAATATAGCTTTATAACTTTCAACAGTATCAAGATTGTTATATTGAATAGACATTATATCCCCCTGTTTTTAGTCATTTAAATATAAATAGACCAGACAATCCCATCAATACCTAAAAGGCGTTAAATACCGGCAGTCTAGAAAAAGGAGGCCTGCTCAATACTGAAGCAGGCCTCCTTGATAGTGGATTTACTGATTATTTATCATGAAATGAAGCGGCCGTTCCTATAATCTTGAGAGCCTGCCCTGAATCATCCTGCAGGTTTTTCTGTACCATGGCTGTGACACCAGTGGAGAGGCCATAGAGGTTGATAAAACCTTCGGCATCATGGTGATCATAGCTGGATGCTCCAAAAGACGCCAGATCTTCAATATAGAGAGCATAGGGAGATTTTCTTCCGGCTACAAAGGCATTGCCCTTATACATAACCATCCTGACAGTTCCTGTTGTGAATTCGGTTGTTTTCTTCATGAATTCTTCCAGGGCATACCGGCTTGTTGTATACCATTTTCCAGCATACACAAGGTCAGCATAATCCATAGCCAGTTTCTGTTTCAAATGGAGGGCATCATTATTGATCGTAAACATTTCAAGATCTCTGAGAGCCTTATGCAGGAGGGTTCCTCCAGGTGTTTCATAGACCCCTCGACTCTTCATTCCAACCAGTCTGGTTTCAACTATATCCACCCGGCCGATTCCATGAGCTGATGCTCTGGTATTCAGTTCCTGAAGCAGATCATATGAATCCATTTTCGTCCCGTTCACTGCAACGGGAATCCCCTTCTTGAAATCTATGGTGATTTCCTCTTCCTCTTCCGGGGCATCCTTTGGTGATGTGGTCAGTTGGAACATAGCTTCCTGAGGTCTGTTCCAGGGGTCTTCCAGATCTCCCCCTTCATGACTCATATGCCAGACATTCCAGTCTCTGGAATAAATATTTTTCTTGGAAATATTTCCAAGATCGATTCCATGATTCTCAGCATACTCAATAGCATCTTCTCTGGAATGAATATCCCAGATTCTCCAGGGTGCTATTACCTTGAGGTGGGGAGCCAGTGCTTTATAGGTCAATTCAAACCGGACCTGGTCGTTCCCTTTTCCCGTACAACCATGGCAAAGGGCATCACAACCCTCCTGGAGGGCGATATCCACCTGATACTTGGCCTGAATTGGTCTTGCAATGGAAGTACCCAAAAGATACTGTCCTTCATATATCGCCCCGGCTCTGACCATGGGATAGATATAATCTTTAGTGAGTTCATCTCTAAGATCTGCCAGAAAGTATTTAGAAGCGCCTGCATTCAGAGCCTTCTGTTCCAGACCGTCCCAGTTTTCGTCCTGGCCTACATTGGTGCAAATTGCGATAACCTCTGCACCGTTGTAGTTTTCTTTCAGCCAGGGAATGATGATTGAAGTATCCAGTCCTCCCGAATAGGCAAGGGCTATTTTTTTAATCGGCTGTTCGCTCATATTATCTCCTTGATAGCTTTGAATAGTATTGTGACTCCCTTTTGGAGTTCATTTTCACTTATAGTCAGAGGCGGGGCAATTCTTATGATATTCTGTCCCGATCTCAAAATTAAAAGACCCTGATCCTGGCAGGTATTCATCAAGGCAGCCATGCTTTCCGGTTTCAAAGAGGGTATTTTTAGTCCTCTGAGCAGCCCCTTCCCCAAAATATCTCCTTGAAGATCCAGGCTCTTCAAGGACTTCTTCAGCTCTTTATCTAAAAAAAGACCTTTTTCTTTCACTGAGTTTAAAAAACCATCTGATTGTATCTTTTCAAGAACTGATAGTGCGACGGTTGACGTGACAGGACCGCCTCCAAAAGTGGTTCCATGATCTCCCGGATGGAGGAGATCATTAATTTTGGCAGGTATCAAAGTAGCCGAAAGAGGCAGACCGCCCGCAAGAGGCTTTGCAAGGGTAATGATATCTGCTTTCAATCCAGCTTCATCAGAAGCATAAAAAGATCCGGTTCTACCAACCCCTGTTTGTACTTCATCGGCTATCAGAATGATATCATACTGGGCACAGAACTCATTCAGGGCCTTTACCATCTTTTCAGACAGACTGACCAGACCGCCTTCTCCCTGTATGACCTCGACAATGATAGCAGCCGTAAGACGGGGATCTTTAATCGTCTTTAACGAGTCAGGATCATTGAAAGGTAAAATAATGCAGTCTGATAGCAGGGGGGAAAAAGGGGTTTTATATTTTTCTGTTGCTGTCACACTCAGGGCTCCCATGGTCCGTCCATGAAATCCGTTACTGAAAGACACAAATCCAACGGATTCGGGCCCTTTTTTCATTTTTGCGTAGAGTCTGGCGTATTTCAGAGCCGCCTCATTGGCTTCGGATCCGCTGTTCCCAAAATGAACTGCCGTAAAGTTACCGGTTTTTACAAGTTTCTCAGCCAGCTCGACAGTAGGACCAGTCGTATAGAGATTAGAAACATGGATCAATTTTTTCATCTGATCATACGCGGCTTTGGCCAGGTCTTCCCTCCCATAACCGAGGGCATTGACGGCTATTCCGGAACCGAAATCCAGATATTCTTTCCCGCCTTTATCATATACATAGGATCCTTTACCCGACTCAATTTGCAAAAATCTCTCTGCAAAGTTTTTTGGTAGAGCTGGTTTTTCGATAATATAAGGTTTCATTTTTTTTCCTCCAGGGTAATACATGTCCCTTTATACCCGGAAAGAATTTTTGAAAGATCTCCGGGTTTTTCATAATTGCTGATCTGAATGGAATGAACACCCTGTCGGATGGCTTCCAGAGAAGATCTGACTTTCGGAATCATCCCTCCCTGAATCTCTCCATTGTCGATGGACTCTTCAATAAATTTTTCATTCACAGAGGAGACGACTGTACCCTTTATCATGATTCCCGGTATATCTGATATAAAAATCAGATGCTCCGCTTCTAAAGATGAAGCAATGGCAAGGGCAGCCTCATCCGCATTGATATTCATTCCCTTTCCTGAAGAGTCAGTACTGACTGAGGACAGAACAGGAAAGTAGTTTTGATTCAACAGAAGCTGTATCAAAGCTGGATTCACTTTGGATACCGAACCGGTTCTATTCTCAAAAGACCCAGTCCCTGATGCATCTGAAGAGAGGATCAGCGACCCGTCAGCACCAGATAATCCTACCGGATTCAGGCCGGATTTCTGAAAAATTCTGACGAGGTACTTATTCATTTGACCTGCAAGGCCCATATCAACAAGATCCATTTCTCTCACTGAAGTCAGTCTTTTCCCATCGACAAAGCGAGGCTCCAGATGATACTGCTTCTGTATTGCCGAAACTGCAGCGCCACCGCCATGTACAAAGACAATCTTGTCGCCTTTTTGATTAAGATCTTTTATTTCTTCTGCCAGGGCAGCGATAGACTCTGAAGATTCAGCAGCTTTTCCACCGGCTTTAATGACAATAGTCCTCATCAGATCTCCCCATGCAGCCTTAAACCGGCTGTTTCATCCAGACCGAAGCGTATATTCATGTTCTGAATAGCTTGTCCGCTTGCACCCTTGATAAGGTTATCAATAACGGAAAATAAAATCAGGGTCCTTCCCTCCATATGCCAGCTTATGTCACAGCGGTTGGAACCCCAAACCTGTTTTGTTTCAGGGATGGCCGGAAATACAGTATGTACGAAAGGTGAATCCCCATAAAAATTCTTATATATGTCTTCTAAGGAATCCGGGCTGATATCCTCGGTAAGTTCACAACTGCTTGTGATGGCCATCCCTCTTTTCATGGGGACGAGATGAGGGACAAACAGTATTTTCACAAGAGGATCTTCTTTATGAATTTCTTTGGCAATTTCCCAGGAATGCCTATGGGTCATTCCGGGAGCATAGGCACATATATTTTCTGACCGCTCCACCAGAAGGTTAGAAGTATTTGCCTTTTTCCCGGCTCCGGAAATTCCGGAAAGGGCATTGATCATAATATTTTTTTTTATCAATTTTTTCTTTAAAAGGGGAAAGAGTGGCAAAAGACTGGCGGTTGGATAACAACCAGGATTGGCAATCAAATCGGATTTCATGATTTTATCCCTGTACAGTTCTGACAAACCATACACTGCAGAAGCCAGTCTTTCGGCTCTGGGGGGATATTTTCCATAGGCTTTGAGGAACAGTTCAGGATCTTCCATTCTAAAATCAGCAGATAAGTCGATAACCACAGAATGATCGTAAAAAGGATCACAGACTTGTGCAGAGGCAAGATGGGGGAGGGCTGAAAAAACAATATCTGCCTTGTAGGATGCGGCTTCTTCAATTGAAACATATTCTCCACGGGTCAATTCCATTTTTTTAATGATAGACCGATGAAGTCCTGGATCAGAATCCAGGACTTTAGATCCTGCGATAGAGGAGGATGCCGGAATTATGGATTCGATATCCTGATGACTGCTCAATTGCCTGAGCAATATCTGACCCGTATACCCAGTGGCACCAAGTACAACAGCTTTCATTATTCCAACTCCATTTCGGGGAAGATTGTTTTGAGAGTCAGTATAAATTTCTGTGCAGGAAGATTTTCTTTGAGTACAATCAGAATAGTATCATCTCCTGCTATGGTTCCCAGGATTTCATCAAATTCCATATTATCCAGGGCGATTGCAACAGTATCGGCATGACCGGCAAGGGTTTTCATAATACAAAGATTCGCTGAGAAGCTTATAGAGAGGAATCCTCTGGTAATATCATTGATATACTGCTGTGTTGTTTCCAGTTCCTTTCTGTTTCTGGGAAGGGTATAGTAATACCCGTTATTACCATCAGAGACCTTACCAACTTTGAGGAGCTTCAAGTCTCTTGAAAGAGTGGCCTGAGTGACACTGACATTTTCTTTCACAAGAAATGCCAGGAGCTGCTCCTGACTGGTGATATGATATTCATGTATTATCCGTTTTATAGCCTTTAATCTTGCTGTTCTGCCATTCATTTCTCTCATTCCGTATATATATTCAGTATAGATGAATATATATACATATTATAGAGCTTTTAATCAAGCTTTGAATGAAGAGAATTTACTTATTTTAAAGCACCATGTTCCACAAGAAGAGTTCGAAGTCTTTCGTACTGTCTCCAGGTGGCATACATAAGAGGAGTATAACCCCTTGAATCTTCAAGATTCACCTCTGCTCCTCTTTTTACGAGAGCTTCGGCTGTTTCTCTCAAACCTTTTTGAACAGAAAGCAGAAGTGCCGAGACTCCGGCAGATGAAACTGTATTTGGTTCAGCCCCATATCGGACTAATTCCAATGATGTCAGCTCCATATTTCTTGAGATGGCAATAATAAGGATACTATTACCGTATTGATTTATGAAATTGGCATCTGCTCCTGCTCTGATCATGGCTGTGGCAGTCTGCTCCATATCCCGTAAAACACAAAGATAGAGAAAAGAATCTCCGTCATTGTCATATTCTACGGCTTCAGCACCAGCATTGATAAGAGCTACGGCCATCTGATCATTATTATACAGAATGGCCAGATACAGAGCCGATCTGCCGCGGCTATCGTATACATTCGGATCATCCAGATCCTTGAGAGCTGTATCAAATAGTTGGTAATTCTGATTTGCAATCCCACGGAATAAATCTGTTTCTGAATCGGCGGCAATTGAAAAGGGCAAAATAAAGAATAATAGGAGTGAGAGATGCTTGAACATTTCTAAGGTATATAAAGTATATTTCATGAAAAATCAACCTTTTCGAGGCACTCCTTAATGGCTATAATATTTTAAATGTACCATAGTAACCATATTCTAAATATTATGAATCCATTTAATGCCCCTGTTTACTTTAAGGAAGAAACAGATTCCACAATGCTGGATATGAGCCGCTTATCCAAGCCGGAACATGGAACAGTGACAGCTGCCGCCTACCAGACTCATGGAAGGGGACGAGGTCAGGACAGGAGATGGAACTCAGAAAAAAATAAAAACCTTCTTTTTACAATTGCCCTGAATCCGGACATGATTTGCCATCCTCTTGTCAGAACTCCCCTCATCTGCGGCCTGGCACTGACAAAGTTTTGTCTTAATCAGTATCAACTTCATTCCCGGCTGAAGTGGCCCAATGACATTCTCGTTGATAATAGGAAAATTTCGGGAATTCTCTGTGAGTTCCGGAGTAATATGATTTTTGCCGGCATAGGAATCAACTGTCAGGAAACAGAGTTTCCTGATGGCATTAAGCATAAAACAACTTCTTTGAAACTTCAGGACATCTCAATGACGGCCCTTACAGTTCTAGAAAAATTTTTGCCCGTTCTGAAAGAAACCCTGGAACGGAAACAATGGAAGGAAGAAGCACAGGATATTCTCTACGGCAGGAGAGAACAATTAGAAATCTTCGAAGGATCCACCGAAAAAACAAGATCGAAAATGATAATTATCAAGGGGCTGAATGATGATGGATTTCTACTGGCCAGGGATTTGGAGAAGGGAAAGGAAATGACAATAACAACAGGAGAAATCAGCTTTATGGATTTTATCTGAAATCTTTTAATTTATATTCGTATTTTTCATTCAGAAATGCAAAATATTTCTTGATGAATCGAAACAGAATGAGTATCTTACATTTGAAGATTTGCATAAGTCTTTTAAAATAAAAAATCAAATTACCTGAAATTAGGGAGAGAATTGTTTATGGCTAAACAGTTAAAGTTTAACGAAGAAGCGCGCAGAAAACTTCTTGCTGGAGTTGAAAAACTTTCAGACGCTGTCAAAGTGACATTGGGTCCAAAGGGAAGAAATGTTCTTCTGGATAAGAAATTCGGAGCTCCAACAGTTACAAAAGATGGTGTTTCAGTGGCTCGCGAAATTGAATTGGAAGACCCCTTTGAAAACATGGGAGCTCAGCTTGTCAAGGAAGTGGCCACAAAGACCAATGATGTAGCCGGTGATGGAACAACTACAGCAACCGTTCTTGCCTTCTCTATTGTTAAAGAAGGATTGAAGAGCGTTGCTGCCGGAATCAACCCCATGGGAATCAAACGTGGAATAGACAAGGCAGTGGAAGATGCAGTTCAAGAAATCAAGAAAGCATCCAAAGAAATCAATGACAAAGAAGAGATTGCACAGGTCGCGTCAATTTCTGCCAACAATGATCATGAAATTGGTGAAGAAATTGCCAGGGCCATGGAAAAAGTTGGAAAAGACGGTGTGATCACAGTTGAAGAATCAAAAACAATTGAAACAACAACTGATTTTGTTGAAGGTATGCAGTTTGACAGAGGTTATCTTTCTCCTTACTTCGCATCCAACAGAGATACCATGTCAACAGTCATGGAGACTCCCTACATCCTTATCTACGATAAGAAAATCTCAAACATGAAAGAACTCCTTCCCCTTCTTGAAAAAGTGGCTCAGACAAGTAAGCCCCTTCTGATCATTGCAGAAGACGTTGAAGGTGAAGCTCTGGCAACTCTTGTTGTCAACACAATCAGAGGTGCTCTGAATGTATGTGCTGTTAAGGCACCCGGATTCGGAGACAGAAGAAAAGCCATGCTGGAAGACATTGCCATCCTGACTGGCGGAGAAGTCATTTCTGAAGAAATCGGACTGAAGCTGGAAAATACCGAGCTGGAACAGCTTGGAAAAGCTAAAATGATCAAGGTTGAAAAAGAAAACACAACCATTATCAACGGTGAAGGTACAGAATCGGGTATCAAAGAAAGAATATCACAGATTAAAATTCAGATTGATGATACATCCAGTGACTATGATAAAGAAAAGTTGCAGGAACGTCTGGCCAAACTGGCTGGTGGTGTTGCGGTCATCAATGTCGGAGCCGCCACAGAAGTAGAACTTAAAGAAAAGAAACACAGAGTAGAAGATGCATTATCTGCTACCCGTGCAGCCATTGATGAAGGTATCGTACCCGGAGGTGGACTGACTCTTGTTCAGATTTGCAATTCTCTGGTAGCTTCTGACAACTTGACTGCAGAAGAACTTGTCGGTTACAACATCGTCAAGAGAGCTCTTGAAGAGCCTATCCGTCAAATAGCAATCAATGCCGGTGTTGATGGAGCTATCATCGCAGATAAGGCAAAACACGAAAAGAAGGGCATCGGTTTTGATGCTTACAAGATGGAATGGACTAATATGGTAGCAGCGGGAATCATTGATCCTGCCAAGGTAACCAGAAGTGCTCTCCAGAATGCTGCATCTATCGCAGCTCTTCTTCTCACAACTGAATGTGCAATCACCGACCTTCCCGAAGAAAACATGCCAGCAGGTGCTCCTGCAGGCGGCATGGGTGGAATGGGCGGAATGGGCGGCATGGGCGGCATGATGTAATCATCCCCCGTTCCTGAGAGGAGAGGGAGGCGAAAGCTTCCCTCTTTTTTTGGAAACAGAGAGGATCTTAACCAGATTTATAGAAAAAGGAGACAATATTTTGAAAAAAGATGATTTTGTCAGTACCATCGGGTATAGCGGAGATTCTGCCATTGTAGATAAGAAGCTGCAAAAACCGGGGACTCCTATCGAGGCACTTCTTGAGCAGGGATTGTATAAAGCGGCATTCAGTAAAGCCCTTCATGAAAAGAACCTCCTTGATCAGGAAAAGGTACTGGAGGTATACAACCTGAATAGCAAGTCTTCCTATAAATCGATTGAAGAATTAAAACGACTTTTTGGCGTATTCCATGTCCCTGAAAAAATTACCAGGGTCAAACGAATTTAATCATTCTTGACGGTTATTGATTTTCTGTGATAATTTTACAAAATCTTTTTATAATCCGAGGAAAATATATATGGATAATTTTAGTCTGGCTCTCCTGATGGGAATTCCCTCAGGTGGTTCTTCCAGCTCTTCCGGTGGTTCAATGACAACGAGTCTTGTCACTTTCGCTCTGGTAATCGGTATTTTCTATTTTCTTATTATTAGACCACAGAATAAGAAACAGAAAGAAACCAAAAACATGATTGCAGCAGTTAAGAAGAATGATAAGATCATTACAATTGGCGGTATCAGAGGAACAGTACATTCTGTAAAAGAAGAAACTGTTGTTATCAAGGTTGATGATGATTGCAAACTCGAGATAAACAAGTCTGCGATTTCGACTGTTCTAGGTCCTGAGTCAAAAAAAGACGTCAAAGAAGTCAAAGAAGTCAAAGATGTCAAAGTGAAAAAAGACAAGAAAGACAGTAAAGAAATAATAGAAGAAGAAGAAGTAGAAAAAAAATAATAATAGCTACCGGAGATTTTAATGAATAAACGATTGAGATTCATCGTCGTTCTTTTCTTTCTGGGATTGGGTGCGTACTTTCTGTTTCCAACAGTACAATGGTATTTTAACACTCCCGAAGAAAAGAAAATCCTTGCAAACGGCTCCAAGGAACAAATCAGAAACTATGCCAAAGTAGAAGCGTCTAAGGACCTGAAATCTTTGATTGAGCTTGTTAAGGATAGCCCTGATGCGGAGCTTCCTGAAAATATCAAATTTCTCGTTCCTGTGGCTAAAGAAAACTTCAAACTTGAAAAACTTGATATACCTAAAACATGGACGGTTCAATCTGTTCTGAAGGGATTTCAATCTGGAAATGAAGTCTTTAAAACTCTGGAAGAGTATTATAGAGATGACATTTTGAACTTGAAAGCTCTCAAGAACAAGACACTGATGCTGGGATTAGACCTTTCTGGTGGAATGAGTGTTGTCGTTGAAGCCGATACGGAGAGTCTTACAAAAAGACTGGAGAGAACACCAACCGAAGACGACTTGAGAGAGGCTCTGACTCTGGCTATGGAAATTCTGAATAACAGAATTGACAAGTTTGGTGTTACTGAACCTCAGATTAGAAAACAGTCGAACAATCAGATTCTGATTGAGGTACCCGGTGAAGTCGATCCTGAAAGAGTAAACTCCTTTCTAATGGGCAAGGGACAACTCAACTTTCATATTGTAGATGATGCTGCCACAAGCCGGATCATCCAGTATGCTGCTCAGAATCCTGGTGATACATTTGAAAACGGACGTCCTAAAGATACAGAGGTTCTGGAAGCAGGTCTTCTTGTTTACGGTTTTTACAAGAAAGACAATTACGGAATTGATCAGTTCCAGCGCTTTGTCGTCATTCATGAAGAAGTAGGGCTGGATGGACAGCATATTGATCAGGCTCAGGTCATTACAGATCAGATTACAGGTCAGCCCAATGTAATTTTTAACCTTGATTCAGAAGGTGGAGAAATCTTTTACAAGTTCACCTCAGATAACACAGGAAATACTCTGGCGGTTGTGATGGACGACAAGGTCAAAGCCGCTGCACGGATTTCTGAACCCATCAGAGATTCTGTAAGAATCACCGGTTTTGACACAGCAGAGGCCAACGATCTGGCTCTTGTACTGAGAACGGCAGCCCTCCCAGTCGATCTGCGGATCATTAATGAGAATGCTGTTGGAGCGTCTCTCGGAAGTGATGCCATCAGTGCCGGTCTGAAGGCTATTATGTTTGGCTTCATAGCCGTATTTATCTTTATGATCCTCTACTACAAGGGAGCAGGAATCATTGCTGATATAGCACTGGTTCTAAACCTGATATTCATTATTGCCATCTTATCCTCTTTTAACATGACACTTACCATGACCAGCATTGCCGGTCTCATACTGAACGTCGGTATGGCAGTGGATGCCAATGTTATTATCTTTGAACGTATCAAAGAAGAGATGAGACTGGGCAAATCCAGATCTGCGGCTATAGAAGCCGGATTTAAAAAGGCTTTCTGGACCGTAATGGACGCCAACATTACTACTTTTATTGCTGCAATTTTTCTTTCTCAGCTTGGAAAAGGACCCATTCAGGGCTTCGCAATAACCTTGGCAGTCGGTATAGTCTGTTCTCTCTTTACAGCTATATTTGTGTCCCGTCTCATCTTTGACTTCGGTACCGATGTCCTGGGAAAAGACAAAATCAGCATTTCCTGGGGGCTCAAATAATGGAAAAAGTGATTAGATTTACTAAAAACAGATACATATTTCTGACTATATCTATATTAATGATATTCGCATTCTGGATCGGAACTTTCGCTCAAGGCGGTTTCAATTTTGGAATCGACTTTAAGGCCGGTTTAAATCAGCAGATCAGGATTGAAGGAGCAGATGGCATCTCTGTTGTAAAGGATGCTCTTGACGGAATCGATGCCCTTCAGGTGCAGACAATCGGTACCGGCAAGTCCATGAATTATATGGTTCGAACCGGTGTAGATGAAAGCAATAAAAACTTTCAGGCAGAAACCGAAAAACTCATCATGGATAAACTTGAAGCTGCCTTCGGAACCGGTTCTGCCACGGTGGAGTCTACTGAGTTTGTAGGAGCCCGGTTTGCGGGAAACCTGACAAGCCAGACTGTCTTCCTGACACTCGTTGCCATGGCTTTGATCCTTATTTATATCTGGTTTAGATTTAAACTGAACTATGCGGTATCTGCAATTATGGCCATTATTCATGACGTTCTTTTCCTGATGGGATTTATAGGCATCATGCAGATGGAGTTCTCTACTGCGACAATTGCTGCTGTTCTGACGATTATCGGTTATTCCTTGAACGATACCATCGTTATCTTTGACAGGATCAGAGAAAATACAAGACTGGTTAAAGACAAGAGTTTTATGGAAGTGATCAATACCTCCATAACTCAATCACTATCCAGAACACTGATTACTTCTTTGACGACTTTCATTGCCGTACTTTTTATCTTCATAATCGGAACAGGAACAATTAAAACATTTGCCCTGAGTTTGATTGTCGGTATCATTGTCGGTACTTACTCTTCAATTTATATTGCGTCAACCATCCTTTTAGCTTGGCATGACAAGGTAGCAAATAAAGTAAAAGCAAAAGTAACTTCAACCAAAGCCGTGGATGAAAAAAAAGCTGCCCCTGCGAAAATTTCTGATAAAACGGAAGAAGCCAAGATCAAGCAGAGTGCTGATGAAATTGCCGAAGCGACAGAAAAAAGACGCCTCAGTAAACTTAAGAAAAAGAAAAAGAAATAATTATAATATTAATTTTAAAGGCTCTCTTTTAAAAGAGAGCCTTTTTATTCATACAAATGAAAAGGAGTTATCATGATTACTGAACTGGTTGAAAAGACGAGAAGCTGCCGTAGATTTGAACAGAAAGAACTACCTGAAGAATTTATGAAGTCACTTGTTGAAACGGCTCGTGTTTGTCCTTCTGCGAGAAATAAACAACCTTTGAAATATATAACCATTGAAAATCATGATTTCAGAAACCTCCTTTTTCCGCACTTAAACTGGGCCGGTAGTTTAAAAAACTGGGACGGTCCGATTGAAGGGGAAAGACCCACGGGTTATGTGGTCCTCATTCTTGATAAAAGAATCAGCAGCAGTGCCGGACTGGATACAGGAATTGTCGCGCAAACCATGCAATTGGTGGCAATGGAAAAAGGAATCGGATCCTGTATGTTAGGAGCTTTTATCAAAGAAAATGTTGCGAAGCTTCTGGAACTGGGTGATGAATTGGAAATTCAGCTTATTCTGGCTCTGGGATATCCTTTGGAAAAAAGAGTGATTGTGGATGTGAAGGATGAATCAGATGTGTCTTATTTCCGGGATGACAATCAGGTACACTACATTCCCAAACGATCGTTGGAATCACTGTTACTCCGTAAAATATGAGGATCAGCCAGGATTTTCTTTCTCTGTCATTTCATCAATAATCAATTTCATGATGAGGATGTTATCCAAGGAAGCTGGATCTTCAATGATTCTCTCTATCCTGTTGGCAGAATCTTCTTCCAGTTGATGGAAGAGTGACTCCATAGCCCTTAATTTTTCTTCTTTGTTATGAATGACTTCAATCAGGCCCTTGTACACAATCGACTGGTAATGAGGATATCCCCCCTGATAACCATGATCCAGAATGACGGTTCCACAGACATATGAATTACTCTTTAAAAAGTCAATTTTGGTGCCTGTTCTGGACGTATGAAAATATAGAATGTTCTCAAGGGCATCCAAACCATAACTGAGGGTGAGGATGTAGGGATCATTTCCATCCGAGAGAGCCATGGTCGTAAATTTCCCCTTGGATAGAACTCTTCTCATTTCAGAGTTATCATCAAAAAACTTCTCAAAGTTATGTATCATCATGATCCTCATTGATTTCTTAGCTTTCAAGTTATCAAGAATCTAAATATATCATATTTGCTTTATGGAAGAAACATAAATATCATGATGATTCCATGCTGATTCATGATACAGACTGATTGAAAAGGATCTGTTATTTTTGATACTATGCACAAAAGATTTGAAGGAAGGGTTAATGAAGGCTATTGAACTTGAGAAAACATTCAATCCCGGTGAATTTGAAGACAGAATATATAAATACTGGGAAGAGGGTGGTTACTTTAAACCTGCAGGAGATGACAATAAAGAGCCCTTCGTCATAGTCATCCCTCCGCCGAATGTCACCGGAGTCCTTCATATGGGTCATGGGCTTAATAATTCACTTCAGGATATTCTGATCCGTTATCATAGAATGCAGGGCCGTCCGACACTCTGGGTGCCCGGAACGGATCATGCGGGTATTGCCACTCAGAATGTTGTTGAAAGGAAACTGAAAGAAAAAGGCCAGACCAGACACAGTTTGGGACGGGAGAAATTTATAGAGGAAACCTGGAGAACCAAGGAAGAACATCACAGTATTATTACAAAGCAGTTGAAAAAGATTGGCGCTTCCTGTGACTGGACAAGAGAGCGATTTACCATGGATGAGGGACTTTCAGATGCTGTTCGTGAAGTTTTTGTTACACTCTATGAAAGAAATCTGATTTACAAGGGTGAATATCTGGTCAATTGGTGCCCCTCCTGCGGTACTGCCCTTGCAGATGATGAAGTCGACCATGAAGAAGAGCAGGGGTCACTCTATCATGTGAAGTATCCTCTGAGTGACGGTTCGGGTCATATAGAAGTAGCCACCACCAGACCTGAAACCATGTTTGGCGACACCGCGGTGGCAGTGCACCCCGAAGATGATCGCTATTCCTCGGTGGTGGGTAAAACGATAGATCTTCCTCTGACGGACAGAAAAATAAAAATAATCACTGATACCTACTGCAAGCGCGAGTTTGGTTCCGGTGCCGTTAAAATAACTCCAGCCCATGATCCCAATGACTGGGACATCGGGAATCGTCACAACCTGGAAAGGATCAACATCCTCAAGGATGATGGTACCCTCAATGAAAATGTACCTGAAGCCTTCAGAGGCATGGAAGTGAAGGCAGCCCGAAAGGCGACAGTCAAAGCCCTGGATGATGGCGGTTTTATGTCTAAAATTGAGGATCAGCCCCATCAGGTCGGTCACTGCTACCGCTGTAAATCGGTCATTGAACCCTATATGTCAGACCAGTGGTTTGTCAAAATGGACAGCATGGCAGAGAAGGCAATGAAAGCCTGGGAGGAGGACCGGATCAGATTCTACCCCAAAAGATGGGAAAATACATACACTCACTGGCTTAAAGGCATTCGAGACTGGTGTATTTCCCGGCAGCTCTGGTGGGGACATAGAATCCCGGCCTGGACCTGTACGGCTTGTGGAGAAATACTGGTTGAACGAAATGATCCCGAAAGCTGTTCTAAATGCGGCAGTACTTCACTGGAACAGGACCCGGATGTACTTGATACATGGTTCAGCTCCTGGCTCTGGCCGTTTTCCACTTTGGGATGGCCCGAAAAGACGGCGGACCTGGAGAAGTTCTTTCCCACTACATCTCTGGTGACAGGTTATGATATTATTTTTTTCTGGGTTGCCAGAATGATCATGGCTTCTGAAGAGTTTTTGGGACAGGCTCCCTTCCGGGATATCTATATCACACCCCTGGTGAGAGATAAAAATGGGCGGAAAATGTCCAAGTCTCTGGGGAATGGAATTGACCCCCTTGATATCGTTGAACAGTATGGTGCGGATGCCATGAAGTTTACTCTGGCCTATCTTTCGGCCCAGGGCCAGGATATTCCTCTGGATATGGAAGATATCAAACTGGGAAGCCGATTCTGCAACAAGGTGTGGAATGCTTCACGGTATATTCTTATGAACCTGGAAGGTAGAACTCTCCTGAGCCGTAATGAGATACAGCTCAATGCGGCAGATCAGTGGATTTATCACAGATTGAATAAAGCCATCGAAAATGTAAACCAGGCCGTTAGTGTCTACCGCTTTGACGATATGGCCCACAGCATATATGAATTTTTCTGGAATGACTTCTGTGACTGGTATGTGGAAGCGACCAAGCTCTACCTTTACAGCAAAGACAGTCAGGAAAAAGACAGAGCCGTTTCTGTCCTGTTGGATGTGCTGAACAAATCATTGCGCCTCCTTCACCCTTTTATGTCATTTCTGACGGAGGAGATTTATCAGAAGCTTCCTGGTGTTGACGGCCCCTTGATCATTGCTGATTTCCCTCAAGTAGATGAGGACCTGGATAATCCTGTTCTTGAGAACCAGTTCTCTCAGCTTCAGGATCTGGTACAATTGGTCAGGACATTCAGGAGTGAATTTAATATTCCCCCTGCCAAGAGTATCAAGGTGCGTGTAAAAACAGAGGATACATCTCTCAGGGAATTTCTGAAGTCCGAGGGGGAGCTTGTCTCCTCTCTGATTCATTGTGATGACTTTGGACTGATGAAAGAGGAAATGACCAGTGGGTCAGTGACGGCTGTAGGCAAGACATTTGAAGCCTTTCTTTACATCAGAGATATGATTGATGTGGACAAAGAGAAGTCCCGTCTTACTAAGAATATCGATAAATTTGAAAAACTTTTTGTATCAACTGAGAAAAAACTAGGAAACGAAAAGTTCACTGCCAATGCTCCCGAAGAGGTGATCCTGAAGGAAAAGGAAAAACTGGAAGAATTCAGGAATATCATTGAAAAAATGAAAACCTATCTGATGGAGCTTGAATCCTGATACACAGATGAACGTTTAAATAAAAAGGCTGATTTCAGAATTTAATTCTGGTCAGCCTTTTCTGTTGGTAGGGGAGTGTTTTTTCAGTGGTCTGTTCTTTTTCCTGTGAGTTTCTGAATCACTCTATAATGGGCATCTTCTGAATTTCCCCAGGGCTGACTGTTATTTTCAGCCTTGAACTTCTGGGTAAACCAGTCAAGCTCCTCTTCCAGTCTTTGAAAATTTTTTTTCTGGAGATCCTTAACCAGAACAAAAAAATCGTCCTGTTCCGTTTGTTTAAGTATCTCAGAGGCCATAAGAAGCAGATCTCCTTCATGGGGGATGCAGAAGCCCTTGCTGCTTTTCAGGATGCTTCGGAATCCTTCTTCATCTCTTTTCCAAAGGAAACAGGCGGTAAAGGTATAACGCTGAATTGTTCTTTCAATGCGGTCACAGATCAGACAGCCTTGAATCCTGGAATCATTGGTTTTCTTATATTCCCCAGTTTCAGATCCCTTTGGTCCGCTCCATCTTGAAAAGAGAGAGGTTCCGTTTTTTCCGGAGGGGAATCTTTTTTCAAGGTCAGCCCTCCAATCCTTTAAATGGGTATGAGTGATCAGCCCCAGATGCTGGGGACTCCTTTCTATCAGAAGTTTACCGAAATGATCCGGGCAGAAGCCGGTTATATTGAGCTCTACCCTTGTTTCGGGATTCATAGCAGAATTGCCAAGATAATACTTGAGATATCGCTTTTCCGCTTTTTCTTTGAGAAAGCAAAAAGGACATTCAGTCTCTTCTTTAAAGGCATCCCATAGGGGTATTGTTTCTAATTTGTATTTCATGAAAACATCATACCTTCAAAAAAATCTCCCCTCAAGGGGGCCTGGCAGGGGCCTAATTTATTCAAAAAACTCATGATGCACTGCTTTGACAGCCCTCATTTTGTCAGCCTGATTCACAACGACATAGGCCGCCACATCAGAGGCACCCAGAGAAACAATCTGTGTGTGGATATCCTGGCTCGCCAGAGCCTTCAGCATCCTGTGGGCGGCCATGGGTTCATGAACGAGACCCGCGCCCACCAGTGCGACGATAGACATGTCTGCGATTTCAGTCATATTGATGATTGTTTTCTCTCCGATCTTGGAAATACACTGGACCGCCCGTCCTAAATCGGCTGATTCCAGATAAAAATTAATGGCTGTCTGGGAAGTCACCACAGACTTGATATTGATGAGGTTCCGGTCAAGGGTATCAGTCAGCCGGGCCAGGATTCCCGGTTTAATTCCCACCCCCGGTCCACTCACCCTGAGGATGGCAAAATCATCACTATAGGTCACACTCTTAGGTTTACTATTCGGACCATCCAGGTCAGCGCCGATGATCGAAAGAGGATTCAATTTATCTTTGGGGCCGTCGATATTGAAAATTCTGACGGGGATATTGCAGGGTTCCAGGGGTTCAACAGTACGCGGGTGGAGTATTTTGGCTCCGAAATAGGATAGTTCAGCGGTTTCGGTGTAGCTCAGAGTCCTGACACGAGTCGCCTTACTGACAATTTTAGGATCCGCCGTCATGAATCCGTTCACATCTTTCCAGATATCCAGTGATTCTGCATCTATACAGCGGGCAATGCCGGCAGCTGAATAATCACTGCCCCCACGGCCTAATAGTGTGATTTTCCCTTCCTCCGAAATTCCATAGAAACCGGGAACGACAAAAATCCTCTCTGCGGCTAATGCCTTGCTTACAGATTTTTCAGAGGCTTTGAAATTGATTGTCCCATTGCTGAACTCACCGTCTGTGCTAAGGCCCATATCTTCGGGAAGGCACTCTACTGCATCAAAGCCTTTGTGTCGGAGGATCAGAGTCAAAAGGAGAGAACTGAGTCTTTCGCCATAGCTGAGGACTCTGTCTTCGATGAAATTGGGAATATCCCCGATGTAATGAACTCCTAGAAGATTTCGTTCAACCTGAGCCAGCCTTTCGGAAATCAGAGAGTAGGCTTCATCCTTATCCTCTTCTGAATCAATATTATCCTCGATTGTGGCTCTTTTCATCTCCTTCAGATAGGCGATCATCTCATTGATGTGGCCATCGTCTCTTTTGACAGTTCTGATTCCCTCGGTCAGATAATTGGTGATTCCATAGAAAGCTGAGACCACAATGACAAGGGGACGATTATAGAGGGTTACGGTCTGTACAATCTTTTGAATATCATATTTTGTTTTAAGATTCGAACCGCCAAATTTGACCACAATTTTTTTCATAGTTTTCCTTATACGATCAGGTTTCTTTTTTCACCCCTGAGATGGGCCTGTACATTTTCATAGACTTCATGAATCAGTCTCTTTCTGGATTCGATACTCCCCCAGGCATGATGAGGAGTAATAAGAAGTTTTTTACCGAGTAGTTTAAGTAGAGGATTGTTATCTAAAGGCGGCTCCTGAGTCAAGACATCCAGTCCTGCACCGGCGATCCAGTCCGAGGAGAGAGCCAGAGCTAGAGCTGCTTCATCGATGATGGCACCTCGACCAAGATTTAGAAAGAAAGCCCCTTTTTTCATGTTTCGGAACTCACTTTCTCCCATCAGATTCTGAGTCTTTTCATTCAAAGGAGCATGAACCGACACAATATCGGATTTGTTGAGCAGTTCCTGAAGAGAGCAGCGCGGGAAGGATTCGGGGCGTTTATGACCGCTGGTACTATAATAAAGAGGATGTGCTCCAAAGGCTGCAGCAACTTCGGCAACCCTGCGGCCGATGGCCCCCATTCCGATAATCCCCCAGGTTTTCCCATGGAGTTCAAACCAGGGTCTTGAGACATCGACAAACTGCTTATCTTCCCTGTACCGTCCTTCCCTCACATAATCATCGTAATACCGGGTTTGCTCCAAGAGATAGAAGAGCATTGAAAAACAGTGTTGTGTCACACTTTCGGTAGAATAAGAGGAAACATTGGCAACAGAGATGCCCCTTTGTCTGCAATACTCGATATCCACATTATTAAAACCCGTGGCTGTGAGGGCGATCAGTTCCAGCTTGTCCGCTTCTTTTAAGACTTCTTTTGTAAGATGAACCCTGTTGGTCACGATGACCCGGGAATCTCTGATCCTGGAAACTAATTCATCGTCTTCGGTGGTAAGCCAGATATGACAGTCGTCCAGATCCCTGAAAAGAGATAAATCCATATCCATTCCCAGAGTTACTGCATCCAGTAAAATAATACTCATAATTATCATTCCTTGTGGAAACTTGATTTTTTATTAGAATACTATAATACAGTTTTTATTGAAAATGCCCAGAACCGGAGGTTCATTCATGTTTATTGAAATTGATGATGGAATCTATGTCAATCTTTCACAGGTGTTTTCCGTCAGCTACAAGAGCTATCAAAATAAGGGTGTCTGGGTTTTTTCTTCTTCAAACGTAGAAGAGAGCGGCCGTTCCCTGGCGGACAAGTCAAACAGGAAGATCCATTCAAGGTATTTTATATCCCGTGAAGAAGCGGATACATGGCTCGAGGAAATGGTAAAATCCGAAGGCATTGTCCGTGAAAAAAGACGCATCAGAAAGAGGCAATATGACTAAAGGATCTACCAGTTAAAATGTCTTTATGCTAGGATGAATTTTCCATAAAATGAAAAGAGGTTGACTATGGCTGCAAATATGAATCAAACCGAAGAAAAATCAAAAGGTACGGATTTTATCCGTCAGATAATAAATGAAGATCTGGAACAGGGAAAGAATGACGGAAAAGTGCATACCCGCTTTCCTCCCGAGCCTAACGGCTACCTTCATATTGGCCATGGCAAATCAATTTGCCTGAATTTCGGCATCGCCCAGGATTACGATGGGAAGTGTAACCTCCGTTTTGATGATACAAATCCGACGAAGGAAGAGCAGGAATATGTTGATTCCATCATCGAAGATGTCCGCTGGCTTGGTTTTGACCCTGAAATCTTCTTTGCCTCCGACTATTTTGATAATTTCTATGCCTGGGCCCTCGAATTGATCGATACCGGGAAGGCTTATGTCGACTCTCAGAGTGCCGAAGACATAAGACTCAACCGGGGAACCCCCACAAAGGCGGGAGTGGATTCTCCTTACAGAAACCGCAGCGTTGAAGAAAACCAGGAATTCTTTAAGAAGATGACCAGTGGTGAATTGGAAGAGGGTTCCTGTATCCTCAGAGCCAAGATTGACATGGCCCACCTGAATATGAATATGCGGGATCCTGCCATCTACAGAATACGAAAAGAATCCCACCATAGAACCGGGGACAAGTGGAAAATTTATCCCATGTACGATTTTGCACATGGGTTTGAAGATGCTCTGGAAGGAATCACTCATTCCATCTGTACTCTGGAGTTTGAAAACCATAGACCCCTGTATGACTGGTTTCTGGACAATGTATCTGCTCCCTGTCATCCCCGGCAAATAGAGTTTGCCCGTCTGAATCTCAGCTACACAGTGATGAGTAAAAGAAAACTCTTAGAGCTTGTGACTGAAAAAATGGTCAGTGGATGGGATGATCCCAGAATGCCGACACTCTCCGGATTCAGAAGACGGGGATATACTCCGTCTTCTATACGCCGTTTTGCCAAAGAGATCGGCATATCCAAGGTAAATAGCCTGGTGGATATCAACTTTCTTCAGTATATCATTCGGGAAGAACTGAACCTCAGTGCCGACAGAGCGATGGCCGTCATCGATCCTTTGAAAGTAACCATAACAAATTATCCTGAGGGGCAGATTGAAGAACTCCCGGGAGTAAACAATCCTTCAAACCCGGAAGCCGGAGAGAGGATGCTCCCTTTTGGCCGGGAAATTTTCATTGAAAGGGATGACTTTATGGAAGATGCCCCACGAAAATTTTTTCGCCTGGCTCCTGGTAAGGAAGTCCGCCTGAAACATGCCTATTTCATAACCTGCGACGAAGTGGTTAAGGACGAAAAGGGCCGAGTCATAGAGCTTCTATGCAGTTATGA
>NZ_JAQIBL010000248.1 GCF_027859075.1 Oceanispirochaeta sp.
CTGTCGGACTTAGTGCTTTTGAAACTATTTTTAGAGATTTTTCTTCTATTTTAGGAACGAATGAGGAGAATATCGAGCATATTTGACAATTGAGTGACGAAGAAGAGATGAAAAAGATCGAAAATAGAACAATAATGATTAAGTCCGACAGGCTGCTAGAGGAGTGTTTTTCGGCACTCTTCGGCTTCCTGATGCTGTTTGTCCAGTTCAGCCATGACCTGATCCACAACAAACTGTTTAGAATCTGTACCCTCGGGAGTGAGGGCTGTCTTTTCGTTGCGAAAATCTTTCCCTTTCACCGGTTTGCTTACAGTGAACAGGATCACATCACTCTGAAAAGTATCTTTTTCCATGTTGTCTTCCTTGCTGGGAGGCAGAAGGTTGCCATTGATGCTGACAAAGGAGACATAATCAAAGGCTTTCAGATAAGTATAGATTTCTCGTACTCCTTTTTTTGATTCAGGAACCCAGGATCTGTATCTCGTTCCTGCGGGGAACACAATCACGATGTTCCCATGATACTTTCTATGGGTCAGCTCTTTCATGGCCGAATGGTTGATGGGCATGCTGATCTTTCTGATTTCCGCCTGTTTGACAGGGTCCGACTCACTGTCGATGCTTCGGCTGGGGTAAATGACGATTGTATTGTAGGAGTTGGAAAAGGCGGCGGTCAGACCACTGGATTCAGATAGTTTCATTCCCTGGATGGGGAGGAGGGTCTCTGCTACTTCAGGACCGAGATCTTCTGTCTTTTCAATGAGTCTGTATAAGGCCGGGTAATCAAAGTTGCTGTAATGCTCTATGAGAAGGAGACAGGCTTTTCCCTTTTGGGAACGCTCATACAGTTCCTTCAGGTTTTTCACTCCCCGGATGGCACTGCCGGGTTTCATTATTTTTTCTACAAGATCTCCGATGATTTTTCTGTTTTTGGGTTCGCCCTCAAGATAGACATTGTCGGGACGGGCTACATAATCACCATGGAGATTGTTTTTAAGTGCTTCTATCATCTCTAGAAGCCGTTCAACGGATATATTCATATACTATTATAATGCTCCCAATTTTCCGTTTTGTGCAAGTCTTTATAATGTCCATTCTTTTTGTTCTGGAGTATTATTTCCCGGCAGATTATGATGATTATCATGATCTGCCATTTTTCAATAATCAAACCCGTTTATCTTGGTTTTGTCCTCACTCTGTTCCTTTCTCCGCCGCCTCTGTCTGCCGGGGGAACCAGGGATAATCCAGCTCCTCCGGTCAGGAAAGACAGAATAGACATTTTCAGAATCATCATCTCTTCCGCGGGGGAAAAACCCTTATTCAAAACAGGCCCTGATGATACGGAAATCCTTATACTCAGTCAGCTCTTTGAAGGACTGGTGGGCATCAATCCTGAAACTCTTCAGATTGAACCGGCTCTTGCCGCCTCATGGGAGGTCATTGATGATGGTAAAATCTATCGTTTCACCCTGGGAGACAAGCGCTGGAGCGATGGCTCCCCCATCAAAGCCGAAGAGTTCAGGAGTTCCTTCGTCCGTACCCTGAATCTGGGACTGGAGTCTCCGGCAAGCCTCTACCTCTCCCGGTTTATTCTCAATGGTGAGGCCTATGTACAAGGTTCCCTGACTGATGATGAATTGGGCATCCGGGTCCTCCCTGGGAATGTTCTGGAACTTGAGTTCACAAGGTCCTATCCCTTTGCCCTGAATCTCCTGACTCATTATGCCTTCTTCTTATACCCGCCGACTTTTTTTGAGCTCAAATTTTTCGATTTTGAAGCTCTGGCCGGTATCAGGACGTCAGGGCACTATCATCAGGGTGTGGACGAAAAGGGCAAAGTGATTCTGCTGTCCCGGGATCAGAATCCTGAAGCCTCTGGTCCAGAGCGAATTCTGCTTCTGGAGGTTCGGACACACGAGGATGGTCTGAAACTCTATCTGGAAGGCAAGGCGGATTGGCTGACCCGGGGAGCCCTGCCCCTTGAAAAACTATATGACCTGGACTACAGGTATGATTTTGACAATTCAGCCGGGTTTATGAGCTATTTTTATATCCTGAATCCCAGCAGAACCCCGTTGGATGATCCTGGACTGCGTCAATTGCTGCTTACATCTCTGGATCGTGAAGCCCTGATCGACGAAACACTGAGAGCAGCTCAGATTCCTTCGGAATCCCTGGTTCCCCCTTCCCTGTATCGGGATCATAGGGGACCTTCCCATCCCCTGGCAGGATTGGAACGGTCGGGGCAGCTTTTCACTGCTGATCCAGAATGGCAGCCTCTGATCATGATATATCCCACAGATGAAGGGCACCGCATCCTTGCAGAAGCCCTGATCAGTCAATGGGAGGATCGGGGTGGAATCCCTATCGAAGGTCATGCTCTGGATTGGCTTGATTTCTATAAAGCCCGGGAGAATGGAGAGTATCATCTGGCCCTTGGCGGCTGGTCAGCGGAATATAATGACCCTCATGATTTTTTGTCTCTTTTTCTCACGGGAGAAAGGCGCTGGGGATCGGTGTATACCAGTCCTGAATTTGATAGGATTATCCTGGAGGCCGAGTCTCTGGAAAACGGTTCTGACCGGAGATCACTACAGAGAAAAGCCGAAATGGTGTTGATTGAAGACTCCCTTATCATCCCTTTGTTTTTTAACAGCCTGCCTCAGCTGATTGACCGGAGGAAATGGAAGGCTGGACCCTTGAGATTTCCCGGTTACTACAGCTCTTTGAAATATCTTCATTATTGATCCCAGTAAAGAGCTATGGTGATATTCAGCTGGAAATTGATAGATTTTCTTAGGTATCAATTTCTCGAATTTTGCCATTAAAAAGTATGGAATATATAAAAATACTGAAAATATTCTCAAAATACTCGTTTTTAGCACTCAAAATTGGGTTT
>NZ_JAQIBL010000249.1 GCF_027859075.1 Oceanispirochaeta sp.
TGGCTGTCAGCATTGCTTCTTTTCTATTTAATATGGTGGTTTCCATTTACTCTCCTAATATCTTATTATTTTAATTGTAGTAGGTGCGTTGTAATACAAGCTACAAATAAATCTTAACACAGCTTTTCTGGTTGTCAAGTTTTATTTCACTTCAAATAACCTGTGGCTAGCCCGAATATGACATATTCCACTCGAACCTCAAATGAATATTTCCCGTATGGGTATAATATCCCTCTCAGTATTCGAATGCTTCCAGAGGATTCCAGCCTTCATTGATAAATTGGGTGGTCGTTCTATTCACAGATCCAAAGGTAATAAATTCTTCAGCTTTCATACCATCCGGTTCATAGGCTTTTCTGAATTCAGGCATAGTCAACAATCTGTTGATAGAGTCTTCGGCTACGGGGATATCAATTCTCTCTAAATAAATTTAAGAGTACTTAGAAGATCTGGTTAACCCTTTTGCAGTAGAGTCCTATTATGCTTTCTTTTCGAAATTTTCAGACATGCGGGTTACGGTTCTTTGAACATGTTCATGCATGAGCTGTTTTGCGGAGTCCGCATTTCTATCACGAAGGGCTTGAATTAAGAGCTTGTGATAATGCAGACCATCCTTTACACCAAGAGTTTCACTTATTTCAAGCCAGGCTGAATTGAAGATTTCAAAGAGAATCTTGTATATCTTTATGATGACCTTATTTGACAATATATCTACTAAAAAGAAGTGGAACTGTTCATCCAGAGTGGCAAACTGTTTACAGCCCTCGGAATATTTTAACATCTTTTCATAGATTGTTTCCAATTTATTGATCTCTTCTTCTGTAATCTTATCAACTATAAAGGGCATGATATTGGGTTCGATTATGATTCGATATTGCAGAACATCCATAATGTCGTCTTTATCAAGTGCAAATAGAGGTGTAAGCATATTGAGTTGTTCGGATAAACTATAATTATTGACAAAGCTGCCTTCCCCCCGGCGGATCTCAATAAATCCCTGTGCACAGAGAGATTGAAGAGCAGATCTGACAGAGACTCGACTGACTCCCATTTGTACACATAACTGATTTTCTGAAGGTAGCTTGCTGCCAGGCGGCCATTTCCCCTGGAGGATCATAGTTCGGCATTGATCATAGACCTGATTCTTTATCTGAGATGTATCAATCTTTCCTAGTCCAGCCATGTGTAACTTATATTACAAGTTCTCATAGACTGTCAATCGAACAGGCCTGTTCATTCACGTTGATCAGCATTCCGGGGCCGATAGGGGATCATCCTGTGGACTGGGCTGGCTTTAGAATTTTGGAAACCGGTGCAGGATCGTTATTTGTCACTTTTATAGCGGCTGATGGAGGATCATTTGATCATCTTTTTTCAGGGTTAAACCATTTTTTTGTCAACCAGATTCCGGCCCAGGTTCAGGCACTCCTTTGCCGCTTCCTCTTCCAGAATGTAGCTGATTCCATCCTCTGCATAAAAGACCTGGGGGGACTTTAAATCCGGGAGACTTATGATCTCAACGGCTACCGTCCAGCGACTCTGCCGCGTTAGGCGGGGTCGTGCTGTCAGCCGGTGCTGTTTATAGTCTTCACTGATGATCTTTTTCATCATCTCTCAATCTTCAAGGGCAGATTCTACAGCCTGACGGGCATGAATCTCGGTCGTGTCATAGAGCTTGATTTTTGTATCTCTCTGATTAACCAATTGTCCGATCTCCGTACAGCCCAGGATCACAGCTTCTGCACCTTTTTCTGCCATTTTTCCCATGATTTTGTAAAAATCTCCGGCTGAATCTTTCCTAATATTTCCGAGGCAGAGTTCATCGTATATCACTCTGTGAACGGTTTTGCGATCATTTTCTTCCGGAATCAAGACGACCAGCCCGAACTTTTCCTCTAATCGTCCCCTGTAGAACTCCTGTTCCATCGTAAAGGCTGTTCCCAGGAGTCCTACACAGGAAATCCCGTCCTGAATCAGGGCTTCCGCCGTGGCATCGGCTATGTGGAGGAGGGGGATGGAGAGAGCTTTTTCGATTCCCGGGGCGACCTTGTGCATGGTGTTTGTACAGATCAGAAGAAAATCAGCACCGGCTTTTTCAATAGACCTGGCAGCCTTAATCAGAACGGATTCGGTTCCGGACCAGTCTCCCCTGTGATGGAGTTTATCGATGGGGTCAAAATCGACACTGTAGAGTATGATTTCCGCTGAATGCAGTCCTCCCAGCCTCTCTTTGATTCCCTCATTGATGATGCGGTAATAATCCTGTGTACTCTCCCAGCTCATACCGCCCAGCAATCCGAGTTTCTTCATTCTTTATACCCCCATAAATAGTTTTTTTCATGGTTTCATTTCTGAGTAAGCATTTCTTTCA
>NZ_JAQIBL010000250.1 GCF_027859075.1 Oceanispirochaeta sp.
TCACCACTGTATAAACGTGCATAGACGGAAGCCGCTTCTCCGGCTTTGAGGGTGCTGTTGATAAAAGCCGCCTGGATTCCCGATTCCACGGCGGCGTCCACCTGGTCTTTCATCAGGGCAATGAGGGGGCTGATCACCAGGGTGAGACCGTCCATACAAAGGGCGGGGATCTGATAACAGATCGATTTTCCACCTCCTGTGGGCATGGAGGCAAAGACATCTTTACCCTCCAGTACGGCATCGATGATATCCTTCTGGTTGGGGCGGAAAGAGTCGTATCCAAACTGTTTCTGTAGTATTACTGCGGGGTCTGTCATCAGGGTTATCTTACAGGGTTTGGGGATTCTCTGCATAGCCGAGGAATCCATCCGGGGATGTGTCTATTTTCTTATGCCATTGTTTGGAGGAGTGAAGTAAAAAAATCAACGGACCACAAATCCAACTCAAAAGGATCTTTAATAAATGGAGCCACATCTTTTTTCGCATCATCGAAGTCCACTTTCAGGATCTTTTCCTGAACCATTATTCTCATTATTTCTTTCGTTAAGGTCATTTTCTTGTCAAAATGGCCGCTTTGCTTCAGTTTGGCTTCCAGGTAAAGTAGATCGGGGGAAATCTTTTTATTAACGTACCAGATCAAGTCGTAAAAATCCCTTCCTTTGACGCGCCCACTGGGATAATCACGACAAAGAATGGCATGCAGTTTGCCAGAAAAGAGGGATTCCAGCTTTAGGATTCTGTAACTGAATGGAATCGGATTTGTAAGAAACAAAGTTTCAGACATACCGGCGGGGGCAGGGGGAAGAGTATCAATTTCGAGTTTGATTTTTAACAGCTCATTCTTATGTGTACCCGAAGCAGTAAGCCTTTTTTCTGTGATGGATATCAGTATAGAGAGTGTATTCCCTTTGATGAATGCTGACTCAATGGGAGTCTTTCTGTTCTTTTCAATTTTTTGGGCTGAGAAATCCAATTCATAGGCTTTCAACTCCACCACAATACCTTTTAGATATTTTTCCAGAGAAAAGTCTGTATCTGGATATAAAAGTGTGAAGTCCATATCTTCTGAAAATCTATTCAGCCCATGCCCAATTCTTAAAGCTGTTCCACCGTAAAAGGCTGCTTTATTGAAAAACCCCTGTCTTGATAAACCAAGCAGGGTAATCTGTTGGATTATTTCTTTCAGGGCATTCTTGTAATCCGAAGCTGTCTGGCAATTATAAGGTTTCATCATTTCAGAAATGGCTTGATGCATGATCTTCAATCCTCTTCATTCTGGAGCCGCGATATAGTCTCCACTAAATAATGGCAGGTTTTTCTCTTATAAATGGATGCCAATCTTTCTATTTCTATGAGATCAAGTTTTCTCAATTGATCCCTGTCAATCCTCAGCTCATCCAATAAGTAGCTAGACATATCCTGCTCTTTATTAAGGACGCTGAAGTACACTTTGTCGCAAAGGGCCTTTTCCGGAGTAGCCATGAAAAAATTCCCAAGATCTGTTTTATGGTACTTGATTCCACAGGTATATTTTTCTGAGGAGATATATTTATAGCTGAACCTTCCAACAGGTGTATTAAATCGCTTCTCCTTTTTAAAGCAGATGCAAGTCAGTTCTTCGACCCTCTCCGGAATTAGGCCATGATAGGACAAAGCATATTCCAGTGAGATTGCTGAAGGCCCGTAGATCATTCCGGATAATACTTCCCGGGAATAATACTTATCATAACTGTCACCAAGCACATACAGTCCCTGCTTCACATGTACCAGGTCCCCGTTTTTCAGGATAGTACTGATTTTATCCCTTGGGGACAAATAATCAGAATATAAACTGAGCAGATAAGGGGTTGTATAATAAGGCTGTGCTGTCTGATAAAGAATCTTCTCCATAGCATGTTTATTCCTTATGTATCAGATGACTCATTTACAGAACAAATAATAAGCTGAAGAACAGAAAAAAGCAACAAAATATCCAGCATATAGAGAAAACGTCGATATGCTGGATGAAAAATAGATCTGTTTTTCTGGTTTTCGGGCTGGGAGGCACCTCCATCGTGACTGCCAAGATATACGGTATTATGGTGACTGATGAACTGGTTGAGCAGAAAGACCCTATGGTCCGATCGCTTGCTAATCCTGACTGAGGATTCGTCGCTGAGGGGTTACAAAAATTCTTCTATATCCAAAGACAGACCCTGGAGGTCGTTTTTTATACGATCCAGCAGAACTTTATACCGGTCCTTCTTCTTTTCCACAGCAGAGAAGTCGGATGGATCAATCGTCTCTCCTGTCAGGATCAGGGCTGTTCTCATCTCGGGACTGAAGCGGGTTCCGATATCACCGCCTTTGAAACGGTTCACCACATCCAGAAGGTTCAGGGCGTATTCACAGTGTCTGTTATTCAGGGGTGCATCCATGATATAGCCTGTGTGTACATACTCCAGCACATCCGCAATCTGGGAGCAGCGGAT
>NZ_JAQIBL010000251.1 GCF_027859075.1 Oceanispirochaeta sp.
CCGGGGTACTCATTTTGGTTCCGCCAGAGGGTCTGATTGAATTTATTATCCACTCCCATAAACTGGAGGACATTCCACTGGAGGGAATGCACTGAGCCGATCAAACCGCTCACGCAGAGTTCCCTGGCTTTTTGGAATCCCGGGTGATAATGATAGTTCTCGCCTGTCATAAACAGGGGGCCTCCATCCTTGTTCAGCTCCATGGTCAGGGCCGCTTCTTTACCATCCACTCCGGCCGGCTTCTCACAGATCACATGCAGACCAGCATCGATGCATTGACGGCTCACCGGATAATTCAGCGGAATGGGAAGGGAAACCAAAACGGCTTCCAGACCGGATTCTTCACGGATCATTTTTTGCCAGTCCGTATATACGGGAAGTTCCGGTATGCCCAGAAGTTCGGCAGTCTTCACCGCTTTGGGAAGGGAGTGATTGCACAGGGAAATCACTTCGATTTTGTCTTTCAATCTCAATAGAGCAGGGAGATGCGCTTCCTGGGTAATGATGCCGCAGCCGATGATTCCGATTTTCAAAATAGACTCCTTATTTCTATAATTAAGTTACTGATAAACAGCAGTCTCAGAGCAGTTTCGGCCTCTGTGTTTTGCACGGTATAGGGCGATATCTGTCTGCTTGATAAAGTCTCCGACGTTTTCAATATTATTATTCGTGGTACCGATTCCCAAACTGATGGTATGGGAGATGAGCTTGTCTTCATAGACGGTTCTATTCTCTTCAACGGCACAGCGAAACCTTTCTGCCGCCATCCATCCCAGATCCTCTTCTGTTTCGGGAAGAAGCACCGCAAACTCCTCGCCCCCTATCCTGAAAATGAGATCGGTGGAGCGGAAACAGCTTCGAGTCAATTCTGCCAGAGAACACAAAACCGAGTCACCCGCAGGATGTCCGTATTGATCGTTTATCAATTTGAATAAATCGACATCAAATATGATCAGGGTCAGGGGATGATCATACCTTTTAGATCTGAGAAACTCATTCTCAATACATTCCTGATAGTGCCTTCGGTTATAGAGGCCTGTCATGGCGTCTGTCACCGACTGGGAATACAGTTTTTCTTCGGCCAATTTTCTTTTGGTCACATCCACAATGGAGATAAGATACCCTTCTTCGATGGCCGTGAAGGTAACTTCTGTATGATGGGAAGACTCATCCTTTGCGGGTATTTTAATATCTATAGGACCATAACTGCCCGGTTCGGCGGGGGGAGGAAGGAGGGATTTCAACTTGTCTATCAGTATAATGTTTTCAGTTTTTTCAATCCTCTCAACAATTTGTGCAAGGAGACCCTCTCCTTTTAAATCATCCAATGAATAACCGAAACAGTCCTGGGTCTGTCTGTTTATAAAAGTAACACAAAGGTCTTTATCCATGAGCACAATGCCGACAGGGGAATATTCCAGGATTCGGGAGAAGGATTGCTCCCCTTCACGTATCTTTTGTGTCCTGTTTTCCAGTTCCATTTCCAGTCTTTCCTGATGGTCCAATAACTGACCCATATAGGTATTGCGCTCATTTGTAGTCTTATCCAGCTGGGATTTAATGAGAGTGAGAGCATCAAAAATGGGCAAAAGGGGATGATCCGAATCGATATCATATCCGCTGGGACTGGGTTTCCTGGAGGTCCAGTCAATACTATTCAGGTATTCCAGCAAATCCTGAATCGGTCCATTAAAGATATTTTTCCTAAGATGCTTATTCTGAGTTCTCAATCTGGTAAAAAATGAGAATTTCACTCGGGGGATTTGACCAAGCTGCTCAAACCGGGCAGCCATCAGGGCGGCTTCACGATAGGACTGACAGATTCGGACTTCCTTATTCAGGATTCCCAATTTATTTCCAAGAATCACGCTCATGTCCTGATTCGGAGTGGCATTACAGAAGATGATCCCCACCAGGGCGGTATCATTGACAAGGGATTTAATATAATAATTCCGTGCTTTTCCAGAGGCGTTTTTGTAATCTGTCCAGTCCTGAATGATCAGATACTCCGGGGGAGAATCCATATACTGGCTGACGATGTTATATCCGAATCCGATTGAAGCCATTTCCGCATCCAGATCCGCATAACCGCGCCCCTGGAGAACAAGAGTTTTTTGGCCCAGGATTTTATAACCGCAACTGAATGTAGGCCCCATGGAAACGTCTTTCCACTCATCAAATTGCCTGAGAGCCAAGCCTGTGATAGGACAATAGGCATCAGGAAATGAATTATTTCTTTGCATTAGATTTGAATATATATCCCTTTGTGATTAAATCTGCCAAGATTCAGATATTACCCTGAATTGTTAGAAACTGAATCATCCATACAGGAGTACTCAATAATCCATATATGTATAATCCTATAGACCCTACAATTGTATCCGAATACATCAGAGGAGACCAGTATGTTAAATATAAACAATGTTAAATGTGAAAACCTCACAAATCCTATCGGTATTGATTCAGGGACACCCCGGATTTCCTGGATATCAGAGAGTCTTGAGAAAGAGATAAGCCAAAAATCCTATGAGATAGAAGTCTCGACAGATAAGGAATTCACCCAGTTCGTCTGGCAGAGCGGCCCTGTGACAAGCTCCCGGTCTCATTCAATTAAATATCAGGGTTCAAAGCTATTACCGGTAACAAGATACTGGTTCAGGATACGGATAACAGACAACTTTAAAAACAGCAGTGAATGGAGCCGGGCAGCCTACTTTGAAACATCATTATTAAGCCATGGCAAGTGGAGAGCTCCCTTTATATCCTCCCCGGAAGATACAGATGAAAAATTATCAAAAGGCTGGATCTTTCAGAAAGAGATCAACATCAGGAAAGGTCTGGAATCAGCGCGTCTGTATGCCACGGCCCTGGGTGTGTATGAGGCCTTTGTTCAGGGAGAGCGTATTGGCAACCAGCAGATGACACCGGGCTGGACCAACTATTCAAAACGGCTGCTCTATCAGTGCTATGACATAACAAAAAATCTTCGGGAGGGTGAAAACATTCTTGCCGGCCATATTGGCGCCGGCTGGTACAAGGGAGATCTGGCCGGATGGGTTGGCAAGCGCTGCGTGTATGGGAAAAGGAATGCCCTCAGTATGCAGATCCTCCTTCGCTTTGAAGATGGCTCACAGGAATGGATTAAAACAGATAAAACCTGGAAGGCCGGTACTACCGGCGTCATCAGTTCAGAGATTTACCATGGAGAAGAGTATGATGCCCGCCGGGAGAATCCCCGATCCTGGACAGAGGTTGAAATTCTTCCTGCTCCAGAATCAGTGCAAATTACAGCCCAGGATGGCCCCCTGACCCTTCCTCAGGAAACTCTGAAACCCAGGGAAATCATCCTGGACTCCCAGGGTCGAAGTATCATTGATTTTGGACAGAATATGACAGGATTTGTCCGTTTTAAGGTCAAAGGAAAGGCGGGAGACCGGGTTAAGCTGAAACATGCCGAGATTCTGAGCCCTCCGGGAGAATTTTATACTGAGAACCTTCGCTCTGCCAGGCAGGAGATTCTCTACACCCTCAAGGGTGAGGGAACAGAGGTATATCAGCCCCGGTTTACCTTCCAGGGATTCCGGTACGTCCTGGTCGAAGAGTATCCTGGAAAGGTGAAGGCCGATGATTTCGAAGCGATTGTACTTCACAGCGACATGGAGAAATCCGGAGATTTTGATTGCTCCCACCCCCTCCTCAACCAGCTGCACCACAACATCCTCTGGGGCATGAAAGGTAATTTCCTGGATATTCCTACAGACTGCCCCCAGAGGGATGAACGTCTGGGATGGACCGGGGATGCTCAGGTTTTTATCAGCACCGCCTGTAATCTGATGGACGCCTCCGGGTTCTTCACCAAATGGCTGCGGGATATGCGAAGTGAACAGAATGAGAAGGGAGGCATACCCCATGTCATTCCAGATGTACTGCAGGATGTCGCCTCCCAGGATGACATACTCAAGGGAGCCCATTCCGCCACGGGATGGGCCGATGCCATGACTATCTGTCCCTGGGAAATATATGTCCAGTACGGAGACCCTCAGATTCTGGAAGAGAATTATGACGCCATGAAAGGCTGGATATCCTATATGCGCGGGGAAGCCAGGGATGAGGTTCTCTGGGACACAGGATTTCACTTTGGAGACTGGGTCGCCCTGGATGCCAAAGAAGGCAGCTATTTTGGAGCCACACCCAATGATTTTACGGCCACCGTGTTTTATGCCAACTCAGTCCAGATCATGATAAAAACGGCAAAAGTACTGGGATTTCAAAAGGATCTTAAGGAATTCACAAATCTCTATGAACGCATCGTTAAGGCCTTTCAGAATGAGTTTTTCACTCCGACCGGACGGCTGGCAGTGAATACACAGACAGCCCATGTGCTTGCCCTGTATTTTAATCTCACTCCCGAACCCTATATCAAGCGGACTGTGGATACCCTGGTCAGACTCCTTGAAAATGAAGAGGATCATCTGCTCACCGGATTTCTGGGAACCCCCTATCTCTGTGCAGCCTTAAGCCGCAACGGCCGTCTGGACAAGGCGTATAAACTCCTTCTTCAGGAGGATTATCCCTCCTGGTTGTACCAGGTCAAACAGGGTGCCACCACCATCTGGGAGCATTGGGATGGTTTAAAACCCGACGGCAGCCTCTGGAGCCCCGATATGAACTCCTTTAATCACTATGCCTACGGTTCAGTGGGATATTGGATGTACACCGTTGTAGCAGGGTTGTCTCTCGATGAGAATGATCCAGGATACAAAACAATCCTGTTTCAGCCTCAACCCGGAGGAGGCCTGACCCATGCCAGGGCCAGCCAGATGACCCCCTTTGGAAAAGCATCCATCTCCTGGAAAATCCAGGACAGGGAATTTTCATGTACCCTTCAGATCCCGGTGAATGCCAGAGGCAGGATGAAGCTGCCGGGTCAGGAGAAGTATAGCGAGCTTGGTTCCGGTGAATATTCCTTCCAGGTAGATTTACCCTGATCCTGATGAAATCTGGGGTATAATCTTAAATCTATGGCAACCATCAGTTTCCAGAAACGATTAATCCTGGTCTACTCTCTCTTTGTCACCCTCCTGGTTGTTCTGATCAGTTCCTTTTATTTTTTCTTCTTCTATACCGAGGGAGAAAAAAGGATAAAGGAAGATCTGACCAACCGGGGTGAAAAGATGGCCAGCCAGCTGGATACGGTCCTTTCTACCATGGATTTTGTCACCATAGACCTTCTCTCACAATGGGATTTCATGCCGGCCCTGGCCACACTGTCCATTTTTGACCGTGAAATCCCTGAGAATAGATTGGCTATTGTTGACGCCCTTTTGACGGTTGAAAAATCATTGTACCGCTATTCCATCATGAGAGACTTTCACCGGGTGGCGGTGTATACCCCCAAAGCAGACTTTTTTTCCAACAATTTCGAGCCCAGACCCGGAGCCAACATCATTAAAGGCTGGCTGAATGACAACCCGATGCTGAAAATCGTGGATGCCAGAAAAGGGAAAATACTGATACTGCCTCCCTACCCGGATCAGTGGCAGAAAGAAAACGTCATCAGGGTTTTTGCCCTGATGAGGGCTGTTGTGGGTCAAAAAGAAAATGAAATCAATGGCTACATTGAGGTACAGAACCCCTACTCTCTTATCGAGGATATTTTTACCCTGCCCCCGGATATGGCCATCGCTATTGATGTGAAAACAAAAGAAGGCAATGTTCTGTTCCAGAACGGTCAGCATGGGGCAACCCCAAAAGGCTTCGCCTTCTCCACCACATCAAAATATACCCAGATAACCATTGAATTGAAGTATTCACGGAAAGATGCCTTTGCCTCACTGAACTCAATCATTCTGTTTTCTATGATCGGGGTCATCAGCATCCTGTTTCTGTCTTTGGTTTTTGTCCGGTATTTTACACTCCAGCTCACAAAGCCCCTTGAGAAATTAACCCGCCATATCAATTCCATTGATCTGGGAACCCTGCCTCTTTCGGTAGACCTGCAAAGCTCTCATAACGAGATAGAATCTCTGAACTATGCATTTACCCTCCTCCAAAACCGTTTAAATGAATCGGTTAAAAGAGAAATTGTGTCCCAGTCTCTTCAGGTACAGGCCAATTTTGACTCCCTCCAGGCCCAGGTGAATCCTCATTTCCTCTTCAATATACTCAATGTGATTTCCAGCATGGGCCTGGAGAGTGATAATATGGAGATCTGTGAAATGTGTGATCATATTGCCTCTATGCTGCGTTATTCCACGTCCACACAACAGAGAGACTCATCGATTCGGCAGGAAATCGAACATGTGACAGATTTTCTTGTTCTTCTGAAAAAACGCTATGAACATAAGCTCACTTATGTCATTAAGATTGATGAGAACATCCTTGATCAGGTCATCCCCAAAATCATTCTGCAGCCCCTGGTTGAAAACAGCGTAGATCACAGTTTCCAGAAAGGGAAACAAAACGTCCATATCGAAATAAAGGGCGGTCCTCTGGAGTCCGTGGGGAGCTGGTACCTGGAAATACTGGACAACGGCTGTGGGATTTCAGATGAAAAACTGGAATGGATTGAATCTGAAATAAAAAAAGTAAAAAACCGCATCATCATCAGTAAAGAAATTGTAGAATTAAATCTGGGCGGCCTGGGATTAGTCAATACTTATATACGTCTACTCCTCTATTTCAATGATGACATTGATTTTAGTATTGAGAACAGACTCTCTGGAGGAGTTAAGATTAAAATCTCAAAAGGAGCAGGGACATGATATTTACAGTCATGCTCGTAGAAGATGAGCCGGCAGCCATGAGGCATCTTAAAACAACCATTGAAAAGAGATGTCCTGGATTTTCTGTACAGGATACCGCAGAAGATGGTCTTGAAGCCCTGAAAAAGATGCAGAAAAATCAGCCTGATCTGCTCATTACAGACATACGAATGCCTCACTGTGATGGACTTGAATTGTCCCAAAAAGTTAGAAAACAGTTTCCAGAGATACATACTATCATTCTCAGCGGGCATCAGGAATTTGAATATGCCCGGCAGGCTATTCAAAATGAAGTGATTGAATACATGCTTAAACCCATCAATATTAAGGCGCTGGAAACAGTAATGGCAGAGATCCATAGCCGTTTGTGCCAGAAGTCATATTGGAAAACTCATAGACTGATTCAGAAATACCTCTCCCTTAAAGATTACGAAATCAGTCTGCCCGCCGGTAAGACCTGCTTCAGAATTGCTGTCATCAGAATAAATGGTCTGCATCCCAAATTCCATAAAAAGGTATGTTATAATCCATCGGAATTGCTGAGGTCTCTCCTCTATGAACAGATCACAGAAGAGGAAAAAATGGGTATATATCTCTTTACAGGGAGAGACAATAATGAGTATTACATCCTCTGCCCCAAGGAAGAAATTCATTACAGCCGGTTTAAAACTATCATAGAAGACTTCAGCCGTCAGATCCCCTCCTGCCTGTATTACACGGCAGCCTTATCCCTCGATTTCCTTCTCTATAGAATAACAGAAATTTTGGATATTCTATACAGCCTGCTCAGAGAAAGAACAGTCCTGGGAAAGTCTCAGGTTTTGTATGAACAGGGTAACGAACAGTTTCAGAGTAACTTTGTGGAACTGGGTTCCGTATTTCTCAGGAATGTTGAATTTTTAATTAAGACCAGCGCCCTGGATCAGGTCAGAGAACCCCTGCAGAACTGGCTCAGGGAATGTCATACCCAGAAGGTAAGCCTTCTGCAGATAGAAATGGAGTTTAATCAGTTTTTAAATCATATACTCGGATTCTGCAACGACAAAAACCGCCTGCAGATTGAGTCAGGAATCATGATGGATAAGTCATCTCAGGATGTGGGAGATTTCAAGACACTTTTAAATAATTACATGGCCATTGTTCTGCACCTTCAAAACAGCACCCAGAAATCGCCTCCCGGGATGGGAAGCCGGGAATCCTTCCTTCATATAAAAGAGTATGTGGAACAGCATATGGCCGAAGACCTGTCAGTTCCCGCTCTCTGCGAACAATTCAGTATATCCCAGTCCTATCTGAATAAACTCTTTCATAAGCATGAGAAAATGAGTGCCATCGAGTATATTCGCCAGCAGAGAGTCAATACAAGCATCAGAATCATGAAAAAATCACCTCATATACCCCTCAAGGAAATTTCCAGAATTGTCGGCTATGAGGATTCTTCCTATTTCAGCCGTGTTTTTAAATGTCAGACCGGATTTTCCCCTCGTCAATATCTGGAGCTGAAAAATGAATAGTCCAATTCTTTGTACTAAATCGTCCATATACAAGTAAAAAAAACAGCCCTAATCTGAGTTTAGATGAAAAAAAGTGTAAAAGCTTTTACTAAAGGAGTGTTTATGAAACGTAATGTACTGGTATTTTTACTGGTGGTTCTGATTGGAACCTTCGCCTTTGCCTCGGGACAGCAGAGTCCGGATACCAAAATGAAAGAGGAAGCAAAAGTCTTAACCCTTCTGGTGGATAATGCAACATCCCTGACAGGTATGATAGCCGTGGCAGATGCCTTTGAGGCAAAAACAGGAATTAAAACAGAAATTGAACTGCGCCCTGGTGGTGAGGAAGGTGAAAAACTTCTCAAAACAATACTGGACACGGGAGAAATGTCAGATCTGATCTATTTCAACTCGGGATCTCTTCTACCCGCTCTGAATCCTGAACGCAATTTTGTAGACCTCACAGATAAACCCTATATGGATAAAATATCACCCGCATACAAACAGACTGTTACTGTCAACGGTAAGATTTTTGGAATCCCTGCCAGCTCATCCGCAGCTGGAGGAATCCTATACAATAAGAGAGTCTATAAAGAGCTGGGCCTGAAAGTTCCCACAACCTGGGATGCCTTTATGGCCAACAGCGAAGTCATCAAAAATGCCGGAAAGACTGCCATCATAGGCTCTTACAAGGATGACTGGACATCACAACTGTTTCTTCTCTCAGATTTTTACTATGTACAGCAGCAGGTTCCTGACTTCGCAGAACGTTTTACTAAAAATCAGGCCAAATATTCCACTGAGCCTGCCGCTCTGCAGGCCTTCTATAAATATGAAGAAGTTCAGAAAAAAGGCTATATGAACAAAGACTACCTGGCTACCACCTATGACGAAGGTCTCCGGATGCTCGCCTCGGGAGACGGTGTACAATACCCTATGCTGACCTTTGCCTTTGCCGCCTTAAACCAGAACTATCCTGATCAGATAGATGACATCGGTTTCTTTGCTCAGCCAGATAACAAACCCGGTTTAAATGGTGCCACAGTCTGGCTTCCTAACTCTATTTATATTTACAAAAATGGTGACAACACAGACTTGGCACTCCAGTGGGCAGATTTTTATGTATCTCCCGAAGGATTGGACATTTATTCAAAGACAAATAAAGCAGATGGTCCCTATGTGGTCAAAGGTGTTGAACTGCCTGCAGACACCCCTCTGGGAATCCTGGACCTGATGAAATATTTCAATGAGGACAGAACGGCTCCTGCTCTTGAGTTTATCACTCCCGTCAAGGCTCCCAATTCTCCACAGATTTGTGTTGAAGTTGGTTCTGGTATATCATCTCCTGTTGATGCTGCTGCCAAATATGACAGAGACACAGAAAAACAGGCAAAACAGCTGAATCTTCCCGGTTGGTGATTTCTATAAATATTTTTAAATAATTAAAAGGCAATTTTCAATTCCGGGAATTGCCTTTTTTATCAGGATATAATTA
>NZ_JAQIBL010000252.1 GCF_027859075.1 Oceanispirochaeta sp.
TACATGCAGTTGTGTAAGCAAAAGTCAGTCAAAACTGATAGAAATCAAAAGAAATGTTGGAAACGAGAGGAACCAAATATTGCGTAATTCCATATCCAGTAGTAATATAGAAGAATAGAGGGGCCTGAGAGACAACAGAACTACATTATAAATAAAAAGAGCAACTCGTTAAAGTTGCTCTTATCTCTTACCCCGAAAGTGTTTAAAAGTTGCGGTAGAGAGGACTTGAAACAAAACGAGCTTGCGCCCACCAGCCCCTCAAGCTGACGTGTCTACCAATTCCACCACTACCGCGTAATTGGTGATGTGATAATACCTAAGAGCACCTTTTTTGTCAACGCACTTTCTCCCTTTTTCTCATCCTCCTCAAGAGCTTCGAAATTGAATAAAAAAGCCCTTTTGACAGGTAAATAAGAGAAATTAACAAAAATCTAACATTCCTGTAACACTATACTTCGGACCGGGATGAGAAATATGAGAGTATAAAATATGCACGTCATTGACCGAGTTGAGAGGGGAGAATATCCTGTATCTATCTAGGCCGTGTTCCCGCCGTCCATATTGAGGATAAATCGTGTACAGAAAATCATTTTTTCAACAGCTTTTTTATACAATTTTTTTACTCCTGCTCATAACAATCGTCCTCTATTTTGCCGTCACAATCGGCATCGTCAAAAAAGGAATGAACCGGGAAACACTGCAGCGTCAGATGGCCATGAACCAGATGGCGGTTAACCTGATTCCTCCTGCAGGATTTGATGAGGATGGAGGGCCACAGAAATACAGTGAAACCCTTGTAAAGGGAACCCAGCTGCGGATGACTATCATCGACAAAACAGGCCTGGTCCTCGCTGATACCTTCGAGGACATCGAGACCATGGACAACCATTCCTATAGACCCGAGGTCCAGAGGGCCCTACTCAACGGATGGGGGAGTTCCACCAGATACAGCAGCACTGTCTCCATGATGATGCTCTACACGGCGGTGTATGATGAGGGGCATGAACTGGTTGTCAGGCTCTCTCAATCGGTGGATCATATTCAGGATGACCTGGATCGAATTTATGAACAGATCCTTCTGATCTTTTTTGGAGTTCTTGTCTTGGGTGGAATCCTGACTGTTATCATCGCCCGGCGTTTAGGTTCTACTATGAGTTCTGTCAAGGAAGTTGCCGGAGAGTTCGCAAGGGGTAATTTTGATGTTGAACTGGATGTCTCGGGTTCACGGGAAGCCATTTCACTGACCCGCTCCATCAATGTCATGGGGCGCCAGCTTCAGGATAAAATCAGTACCATAACCTATCAGAAGAATGAACTGCAGGGGATGCTCAACAGCATGCGTGAGCCTGTCATCCTGTTGAATCACCGGTTGGAAGTCAAAGAAATGAATCCAGCTGCCCTGGCCATGGTGGAGCCGGGTGACGGTTTATCCTATCTGGGCAAGGGAATCCTTCAGATCATGAAATCTGTTGAGACCTGTGAACTGGCAGAAAAAGCGTTGAAATCCCGGGAACCTCAGGAAAGTATCATTCACTATACGGTGAGGGATTTATACCTGCAGGTGAATGCCACTTCTTTGTTTCAGGATGAAGACAATCCTCCCACGGTGCTCCTTGTAATGAATGATATTACAAACATCAAGAAGCTGGAGGTCCTGCGGAAGGACTTTGTGGCCAATGTTTCCCATGAGCTGAAAACTCCTGTCACCTCCATCATGGGATATGCGGAAACCCTGAACTCGGGAGCATTGGAATACCCTGATAAAGCCAAAGAGTTTGTCGAAATTATCTTTCGTCAGACCCGGAATCTCAGTGCCCTGATCGATGATCTTCTGACCCTGTCCAGGCTCGAAGACGGGCGCAGACGGTTTCATAAGGAAAAAATCCCTCTCTGCGATCTTCTTGGCAGTGCCGTATTGGTCTGCCAGCAAAAGGCCAGTGATAAAAAATCTGTCATTGAGGTTGAATGTAATTCAGCCTGTCTGGTCTCGGCGCATCCTGTCTTATTGGAACAGGCTGTGACCAATCTTATCGAGAATGCCGTGAAATACAGTTCGGATGAGAAGACTGTCACTGTTAAGGGATATTATAAGGATGAACAGATCTGTATTGAGGTGAAGGACCAGGGATTCGGTATTCCTGAAAAGGATATGGAACGTATTTTTGAGCGTTTTTACAGGGTTGATAAAGCTCGGAGCCGTGAAATGGGCGGCACAGGGCTGGGTCTTTCCATAGTAAAACATATTGCTCAGATTCATAACGGAAGCGTCACTGTGGAGAGCCGGGAAGGTTTGGGCTGTACCTTTACTCTTTCCCTTCCCGGTGAAGATCCGGCAGTCACAGAGGAACTGCCGGTATAATCTAGTTGACTGAAAACTGATAGCTGCTGGTATGGGTGTATAATTCTCCCGGTTTAAGTATACAGCTGGGAAACTGGGTCTGATTCACACAATCTGGATAGAGCTGTGTCTCCAGGCAGAAGCCCCAGTTCTTTCCATAAATCTGACCGCCCCGTCCTTTCGCATCCTTCAGAAAATTTCCTGTATAAAACTGAACTCCCGGCTGGTCGGTGAATACGTCCATGCTGCGGCCGGAGACCGGATCATGAACTGTTCCGTATTTTCGTATTCCTCTGCCTGGAGCCAGAACATAGCAGTGATCATAACCGCCGCCATCCACCTGGTTTATCCGGGTTCCGATGGTCTCTTCTTCAGTAAAATCCATGACGGTTCCTTTTACCGATAGAATCTCTCCTGTGGGAATTTGCTTTTCATCCACGGGAAGATAAAAGGGGCAGTCTAACTGTACTCTGTGATCCAGAATAGTGGCTTTGTGTATTCCCCCCAGATTAAAGTAACTATGGTTAGTCAGATTGACGGGAGTCGCCTTATCTGTGACGGCTTTGTAGTCTAATATCAGCTCTCCCCCGGAGGTCAGGGTATAGGTCATGGTGGTGCTCAGATTTCCGGGAAACCCCTCTTCACCATCGGGGCTGAAGGCATTCAGGATCACACCCACTGCGTCCTTTTTTTCAAAAGGGCTTATGAGCCAGTTCTTTCTGTCAAAGGCGTTCTCAACGCCTCCATGGAGGCAGTTGGTTCCATTGTTCTGAGGCAGTTTGTACTCCTGACCTTCCAGAGTGAAGCGTCCATTCGCTATGCGGTTGCCGAATCTTCCAATGGCGGCACCAAAGAAAAAGCGTGTATCCGTATATTCTTTTAAGCTGTCGAATCCCAGAGTTATCTCTTCAATTTTTCCCTGGCGGTCTGGACACTTTATCGATGTGATAACCCCGCCGAAGCTGGTTATCTGAACAGAGAGTCCGTTGTTTCCTTCCAGGGTATACAGATCGGCAATGTTTCCATCGGGAAGAGTACCAAAAACCTTTTTGCTTATTTTCATATCCATCTCCTCATTTGTTCTCCAGGCTGCAGGGCCTTGGTTGGTTATAATGTGCTACCAGAAGTGGGCGCATTTCCGGCGGGTTATTCTCATTGGACCGAAGGGCCTTTTGGTGTATTCAAATTGGAATAAAAAAAACTCCAGCATAACCGGAGTTTTATTGTAGTCCAATAGTTGGTTTAAGCCAACTATGAAAATCTGAGATTATTTTGAGCAGACTTCCAGGGCTTTGTCTGCAGCCGTGGCTGCGTCGGGAGTGTAGATATCGGCACCGATGGAATCGCAGAAAGACTGTGTTACAGGAGCTCCGCCAATCATGATAGTGATTTTATCTCTGATACCCGCATCAACTGCTGCTTTCACAACATTTTCCATCTGAGTCATTGTTGTTGTTAAGAGAGCAGAAACGGCGATGATATTGGCATCATTCGCTTTTGCGGATTCCACATACTGCTCGGGAGATACGTCTGTACCCAGGTCAATGACTTCCAGCCCCTTTCCTTCGAGCATGATTTTAACAAGGTTCTTACCAATATCGTGAAGGTCTCCCTTCACTGTCCCCAGGACTACTTTTCCCTTTGTTTCGGCACCGCCGGCTTCCAATTCTGATTTGAGTACTTCCAAACCGGCATTCATGGCTCTGGCAGCTATCAGAACTTCGGGAACGAATACCTGATTGTTCTTGAATTTCACTCCCACAATATTCATGGCCGCCAGTAGGGCGTCATCCAGAATAGTCTGAGCAGGAATCCCTGCATCCAGGGCTTCCTGACATAATTCTTTTACTTCTTTTGCTTTACCTTTCTGCATCAATTCGGAAATCTGTTCGAGATCTGCCATCATGTTTCTCCTTGGTTGAACCGGGTTTTCCGGTTCTGTATTAAGTTAAATCGTCTAATACATTCGACTTAATCCACGAAGTGCGAAATGCGGCATACGGCGAGGTAGGATCTACCCCGGAAACCGGTCCATAAGAAGTATCCTGACTTGCAGTTCATTCTCCCCTGAGCCTTCCCGGTAAACTTTGTGCTTCCAGTGGCATGATTCAGGTTTGTCCCTGCTCACAGTGACGGGATCGTGGAGGATTCTCACCTCGCTTCCTTCATTCTGAACGATTAAAGTATGCTATGACAATAAGGTGCCGTATTGGAATTTATCTGTAATTTTTGGTAAAAAATGGGGAATTAGGTAAAAAATAATCCATATCAAATTACTAGCAATTAGGCGTGAAAGCATCGAAATGTGAATATAAAGGATCTACCGAATATCTTTTTAATGAATTTCCTGTGTTTTCAGATCAATTTTCCCTCGCTTTTCTCTGTATTTTCCAGGAGATAGATCCGTCATTTTTTTAAAAACTTTCGTATAGTAGCTCTGATCTTCGTATCCGACCATCCCGGCAATTTCAACGAGTGAGAATTTGCTGTTCATTAAGAGGTTCTTGCTTTTATTGATCCGCACCTGATTCAGATAGGTGTTAAAATTGCATTTCATCTCTTCTTTGAATATTTTACTGAAGTAGGCCGGACTCAGATAGACCGCAGAGGCCACTTCATCAAGAGTGACCTTATCCGCATAGTTTTTGTTGATATACTGAATGGTCTGATAGATGGCATCCGCATGTTTGACATCCCTCAAGTCAAAGACCAGGTCGGAGAAGCGTACGATGACCCTGGCAAGCCAACCCGCCAGGCCTTCAACCGAATTATAATTATTGATTTCTTTCAGATAGTTATAATTCATCCCGAAAATCTGTTCGGCATCGGCGCCGCCTTCCACGGCAGCCCTGGACAGGAGGATCAGCAGCTCTAATACCCTGGCCTTCACCACATCATATTTTCCCCCGGAGGAAAAGAACACTGCTCCGAGGATCTCATTGAGTACCCGTCGGGCTTCTTTGGAATCACCGGTCTGAATAAGATGGAGGAGCTCCCTTTCTTTCTCGATGGGATACTGGGAAAATTCTGTGTCTTTATACTCCATCTGTTTGATGTACTGAATATACTCTGAAATTTGAGACTGCTGGTCCATCGAGTCTTTTTTGGAAGTCAGCTCTGAATGATCACCTTCAATGAGATGAGAGGCGGTAATGAGCAGTAATTCGGAAAGGGCTTTCGCCTTTTCGGTTGTGACCAGGGGAATCTTTTCAAGATTCTCTCTCAATCCGGCTTGTTCGACAGAATCTTCGCCGAATTTTGATTTCAATTCCTCTATGAGCTCATCCGTTTCAATAATCAGTGACGGGCCCGCGATCAGCGCTCCTGTCATGAGTCCTTCCTCCATAAGGGGGGAGGCCCAGTGAAGCATATTGATGGGACAGAAGTAGATATAGCTCCCCCCGAACCGTTCTGCCTGGTAGCCGCCGTAGAGGTGAGCCTGGCGGCAGTCTGCCTTGTTGTCGCATAACTGATTCAATTGGGTGCAGAAAGGACAGACCCCGTCCTGGGCCCCGTCTTCATTCAGTCTGTATCCTTTATTGTTTATAACAAAACAATCCACCCCGGTGGCTTGTTTATAGGTCTTTGCAATTTCCAGGGCTTTTTTGTAGAAAGGGGAGATATAGTCTCTGGCTTTTACGTTCATAAGTTATATTGTAATCCTCAATCATATTCAGGGAAATACATATTCAGCATATATTCATCCTGAAATCCTTTATTAGATGATAATTCAATATATTTTGTCTTGTTCAGGATCATTTCTGTTTTATTCATTTCATCCAGGCTCAGGGCACAGCGGATGACTCCGGCGCCGCAGGAGTTCCCGACGGAGATTATCCTGCCCCGGAGTTCCTCAGGCAGGAGACCGATGCCCAGGGCGCTCTCGTGGTCGATATAGGAACCGAATCCTCCTGCCAGAAACACCTTCTTTATATCTGAAAGAGTGTATCCTGCTTCTTTGACCAGTGTGGCAATACCCGCTCCGATGGAGCCTTTTGCCAGCTGTACTTCCCGGAGGTCCTTTTGTGTGAAAACAAGGGATTTTTGTTCATCCCCCCAGGTAAAACAGATGTTTCCGTCCAGTTCTTTCAGAAAACTCTTTTGAACGGGAGGATTGTCACCCCAGTCCGAATCATCCTGAAAACGGCCTGTAAAGTCTGCCAGTTTTGTTTTTAAGAGATAGGCCGTCAGGTCGATGATCCCGGAGCCGCATATGCCGCAGACCGGTTTATCGTCTATGGTTTCCCATTCAAAGGCTTCTCCATCTTCTCTGAAGCAGCTGATGGCACCGGGAATCCCTCCCACACCGCATTGTATGTTTGCCCCTTCAAATGCCGGTCCTGCTGCTGTGGAGCAGCTGATCAGTCTGTCCCGGTTTCCCAAGGCAATTTCGCCGTTGGTACCTATATCCACCAGCAGGCATAGATCATCAGACTCGGCCATCTCGGTGGAGAGTATCCCCGCAATAATATCCGCACCAATGTATCCCGACAGGGAAGGAAGCAGAATAAAGCGGATGTGGTCGGGCAGGGATGATGCCAATTCGGAGGGTTTGAGTATCATGGCTTCTGTGGAGACTGGAATAAAGGGAGCCTGTGCAATGGTCTGAGGGGATAGTCCCTGGAGTATATGCATCATGGTGGTATTACCGGCGGTAAAAATCCCCATCAGGTCCTGCAGGACCAAGCCGGCTCCTTTCAGGGTTTCGGATGCCAGATCTTCAATCTGAGTACAGATCCGCTGCTGCAGTTGGCTCAGCTTGTCATTGTCATCTCCGATGTAGTCTATTCTGGAAATCACATCGGCTCCAAAGCTCTTTTGATTATTCAGTCCCGAAGCCGTTCCTATCTGCATTCCCGTTGTCAGATCCAGAAGATAGGCTACGATGGTCGTGGTTCCGATATCCACAGCCAGGGCATAGGGTTTTGTCCCGCTTGCTCCCGGAGTCAGATCTGTTATGGTTTTGCCGCAGAGGCTGGCGGTCATTATGTATTGTTCTTCTTTTTGAAACTTTGCCAGTTTTTTGCGGAGAGGGTGCTCCAGGATCGTCCCCTCGGGAAGGGCGTGAAGCATCCTGGTTTCCAGGGATCTCTGATCTTCCAGACTGGCTGGAGTCAGGGAAATCACTTCTTTTCTCAACAGGGGATTCAGGTTGCCCCTATAGGGGAGTCCACCTGAGACCTTGATTTTGGCAGTCTTTGTGCTGCTCTCCAGGCTTACGGCGATAGAACCCTCCGGATGGGTCAGGCAGGCCAGGCGGATTCCTTTTTCAATCTCATCGGGACTGAGGAATTTTCGCTCTTCATCACTGAGAGGGGAGACCTTTCCCTCCAGTATCCGAACCCTGCATTTACCACAGGTTCCCTTGCCGCCGCAGGGAGCATCCATGTTTACCGAGGGGATGCTGTGAATCAGGGAGAGCAGGTTTTCCCCGGGAGTCATTGTTTCATTGATAATCCTCGGACCATCATGTAAGGTAAAAGTTGTTGAATTCATTCTTTTCTCCCGGTAATCTCTATGTTAGGAGTTAAACAGCTGCTTATGGGGAAATCTTGTAAATTACCCGTACTTTTTTGTAATTATCAGTTTCAGGAGCCTAAATGAAAAATTTCATGGCTATTATACTCTTTTTATTTGTGATCTCTTCTCTGATGGCTACGCCGGAAGAAGATTTTCTGACTGACCTGCGGGATTCCCGTCTACAGGATGCCCGCTTCTTTCTGGATGATAAGCACTCGGTGAATATGGCACTGCACGAGGGCAACACGGCCCTTATCATCATGTGTAAAGAGCAGCGCAGCCTTGAAGTCCGCTGGTTGCTGGACCAGGGGGCAGATCCTGATCTCACTGATCCTCAAGGGCTGACCCCCTTAATGCATGCCGCCATAAAAGGAAACAGGAATCTGGCACAGATTCTTCTTCAGGAGGGCGCCTTTCTCAATCTTCAGTCTCCCCTGGGGTATACGGCCTTGCTGCTGGCTGTGAACAATGTTCGGACTGAACTGGCCCGCTATCTGGAAGAGAAGGGCGGCCGGATCATCGACGGGCATTATGATCATCCCGTTTTGAGTGAAATCTGGAACAGAAGGCAGCATTATGCCAGGGCTCTCAGCCTTAGGGAAAGCAGATGGGTTTATCATGAATTTCTCTCTACATTGATAAAGGGGGACTATGAAACCCTCCGTACCATGATAGAGACAGGAACAGATCCGAATGCGGCCGACACCGAGGGAGTTAGTGCTCTTATGATGGCGGCATCCCGGGACGACATATACACGGCAGATCTGCTTCTGTCCCAGGGAGCCAATCCGGCCTTGAAAGATAATCTGGATCTGAGTGCTCTCTGGTATGCCGCCTTTGAAAACCATCAGAAACTGATAGATCTCTTATTGGAATCGGGTATCACTGATGATGCGGCCTACCTGGAAAGCTCTGCCTTGTTCGGTGCCTTTGCATCCGGGTCTTATCCCGCCATGATAAGACTGATTGATGCCGGTTGGGATACGGAGAAGACAGGCCGCCTGGGAGCCTCTCTTGTTCATTACGCCACTTTTATGGGAGATTTGAGGACCCTTGTCGAATTAAAGAAAGCCGGAGCATCCTTAGGCCGGGTCGACGGGGACAATTTGACCGCCATGGATTATCTTATTCTGGGATACCATCTGAATGAAGAGGAATCCATTTATATTCCTGTTGCTTCATTTCTACGGGAAGAAGGAGTTGATGCGACTCTTGATCCTTCAGTCTTGGATAATATAAAACTCTCCCGTATAATCTATTCAAAATGGTAAGAGATTCGGGATATACCGGATTTTGAACCTCCTGGAGTTAAAAAATGATTGATTTTATAGCGGATAATTTTTATTACGTCTTTTTAGGATGGCTGGTTCTGAATCTGATTCAGAGACGTTACCGTGCAAGAGGCAGCAAGAAAAGAACAGCCACACTGTTTCAGGCAATCCTGATCTTTAATCTGTACATTGGTGCAACGGTTCTCAGAGAAGAAGGCTTTGAGCCGAAGTGGATCATCGTCCCCCTGGGTGCTATTGCCGCCATTATCTACTTTTTCAGGTCTAAAATTTTTCCATACCGAAGAGATTGTGCAAACTGCGGTGCCAAGCTGAATATGAATCAGATTTTTTTGTATGATGCCAACCTCTGCAGTAACTGTGATCCCCTGGAACAGCCTGAAGAGACAGATGCAGAAGAGACAGATGCAGAAGTTGAAGATGAGACGGAAGTTGAAGCTGATGAAGTGATCGAAGACAAAAGCGGGCAGATGGATTCTGAAGAGAGTGTTCCGGAAAAGGAAAAAGAGTCAGAATAGCCTGATTTTTCTCAGAGGAGTAAACATGGACCTTGAAAAATCACTGAAGGATCTGATCATTTCGGATGATCCGGATCTTATAAAAAAGACAGCTGATGAGTTAAAGGGCTTAAAATACAACCCCATCCTATTGACAGATTTTGATGATTTTCTGTCAGTAGACTCCTCCCGTTTTTTTCCAGAACTGGGAAAAATTCTGAACTCCCCGGAGGTCAGCGATGAATATCTCCCTCAGGGAGAAACCCGGGAGAGTTTCAGAGAAAAGAAAGCCCGTATCCTCCTATACCATTATAAATTACTGAACAGGCTGCGCCGGGGAGAACCCGAAGCCTGGGATGAAATTAACGAATTAATGGAAGACGATTAAAAAACCCTTGTACTTTTATACCCCTTGGCTTGACTGCAGCCTCCTCATACATTCTGTTACAGTAACATATCATTTTTTACTTGTTAAGAAAGCATTCTTTGATTAAAATCATAATTCAGAATAGTAAACGAGGGTATTAAGAAATGAGGGTACATTTATGATCCATTGGAAAAACATTAAAATTAGTGGAAAGATGTATATCGGCTTTGGCCTTTTGATTCTACTCACTTTGTTCGTGGCTCTCTGGGCTATCAATGGAATCTCCGAAATTGTGGTCAATGCAGATGAAGTCATCACCGGCAACAAGCTGGATTCCCTTCTGGCAGAAAAAGAGGTGGATCACCTCAACTGGGCCAGCGAGGTCAATTCCCTCCTGTCTGATGATACGGTTGTAAAACTGAATATTCAGCTGGATGATCATAAATGTGCTTTTGGTCTATGGCTCTATGGCTCAGGACGGACTGAGGCTGAAGCCCTGATTCCCTCTCTGGCTCCCCTTTTTAAAAAAATGGAAGACCCCCATTACAGGCTCCATGAATCTGCCGGCAAAATTGACAAAATATTTGTACAGGCAGACAGATCTTTGCCTGCCCTTCTGTCTGACCGACAGATCGATCACCTCTACTGGGCGGGAGATATCAGAGATACTTTTCTGAAGGGAGAAGGTTTCCTTGAAGTAGAAACCGATTCTAATCTCTGCGCCCTTGGAAAATGGTTGAGCAGCGATAAGGCTGCACTTCTCTATGAAAATGGATCTTCTCTATTTAAGACTCACTGGGATGCCATGCTGGTTCATCATGAAGCCCTTCATGCTTCCGCCATTGAAATCGACCGGCTCCTGGCCTTGAATACAACCCAGGCAAGAAACTACTTTACCGGAACAACCCTTCCTCTTTTGGATTCCACTCTGGCCGATCTTAAATCCATGAAAACCATCGCAGAAGACGAGATGGCCGCCATGACTCAGTCCTCTATTATTTTTGCCAGTGAAACACAACCAGCCCTCAAAGTGGTGCAGGCCATTCTCAAAGAAATCCGAACGGAAGCCCGAGCGCATCTGATGACGGATGAAGCAATGATGAGATCTGCCAAGTCTACAAGAACAGTGGTGCTCTTCATCACAATCATCGCATTTTTTATCAGTATTCTCATGGCCTTTGCCATCTCCAGGGGTATCTGTGGTCCCATGTACAAAGGGATTTTATTTGCAGAGCAGTTATCCCGGGGAGACCTGACGGCAGTCATCAATGTAGATCAGAAAGATGAGGTGGGGCAGCTGGCGGCGGCTCTCACTGAGATGAGAAACAGCTTACGTGACCTTTTCCTTCAGGTACAACAGGGGTCGGATAATGTCTCTAATGGCAGTCTGCAGTTGAGTTCCACTTCTCAGCTGCTCTCTCAGGGTGCTGCCGAACAGGCTTCTTCTGTAGAAGAAATCTCATCCTCCATGGAAGAGATGGGTGCTAATATTGAACAGAACTCGGATAATTCCATCCAGACGGAACGGATCTCCAGAGAAGCCGCCGAGGTTGTGGAACAAGGCAGTGCCGCAGTCCTTATCACCGTTGAAGCCATGAAGAATATATCGGCGAAGATCAGTATTATTGAGGATATTGCCAGATCAACCAATATGCTGAGTCTCAACGCTGCCATAGAAGCCGCCAGAGCGGGAGAACATGGAAAAGGTTTTGCCGTCGTGGCCGCAGAGGTCGGGAAATTGGCGATCAGCAGTAAATTGGCTGCCAGTGAAATATCAGAGCTAGCCAATAACAGTGTCAAACAGGCCATCGATGCGGGTGAAATGATGCAGAATATTGTTCCGAAGATTAAGAATACTGCCAGCCTGATTCAAGATATTGCCACCTCCTCCAAAGAGCAGAGTTCCGGAGCCTCCCAGGTCGTAGAGGCGATCAATCAACTAAATTCTGTTATTCAGCAGAATGCCTCGTCATCTGAGGAATCAGCATCCATGGCTGAGGAGTTGTCGGCTCAGGCGGAAAATTTGCAATCTTTGATCTCATTTTTTAAACTTGGCGTTGATAAGAGGGTGAGTGAGTCTATCAAAGGGGTTTCTAAACAGACAAAGCAGACAAAGAAGATTCCCTTTAACTCAGATTCTCAACGTATTCCTGTCGGTAAAACAATAAAGCCTGACAACCAGTCTTTGGAGCAGGATGATTCCGGATTTGAAGAGTTCTAGTCTTTTTATCCTGTACCCTGGTGTCTCTTTTGAGGGGGATCTGGAAGTCTTTGGAGATATTATTGTATAAGAGGTCCAGTGGAGAATAAAAATGATAGTCTGAGAGCTTTGAGGCTGATCAACAAGGTTCTTATCTCAGAAACAGATCAGCACATCCTCCTGAATTCTCTGAGCCAAATCCTTTTAAAAGAGAAAGGTTATTTTAACATATGGATCATCCTGACTCTTCACGATATTCCTGTTGAACCTTATTATCACGCCGGATTCGGTACTGGCCGGGACTCATCCTTTGAACCAATGGCCCGAATCCTCAAAAAGGGGATCATGCCTCCCTGTGCTCAAAAATTAACTGAGTCGAAAAATCTGTACATCATTGATGATCTTTCTCATGAGTGCAAACTTTGCCCTTTTTATGAGACATACAAGAACCGTGCAGGCATAACCAGAAGACTGGGCTCGGGGAAGACTTCTCTGGGTTGGATCAGTGCTTCTGTTCCCAAAGCCTTTATTGAGGATAAGGAGGAACAGGATTTCTTTATTGAGATTACAGATCAGATCAGCCATGCCCTTGAAATCCTGAATTATAAAACATCACAGAATAACATGGGGAATAAATACAATGCTTTTGCGGACACTACTTCTGATGGCATTCTTGAAATAGACCTCCAGGGACATTTGATTTCAGCCAATAAGAGCTCCCATTCCCTGCTGGGACCTTTGCTTCAGGAGCGGTTCGGTCTCTCTCTTGAGCCACTTATGAATGCGGAAAATTTCAGATTGTTTGAAGAATCCATCCTCACCGCGCAGAAAGAGGAAAAAGCGGTCAATAGAATTCTGGAGGGAAAAGACTGGAATAGTCAGATTATCTCTCTCTCTATTTCTTTATATCCTCGGAAAAGTTTGACCGGTGTCATCATCGGATTTTCAATTTTTTTACGGGAAGTCACAGAAACCAGTAAGAAACTGGAGGATATTAAAAAGAGTGAAGAACGGTTTTTCAACATGTTTAGAAATGCTCCCCTGGCGTACCAGTCACTGGATGAAGAGGGACGCTTTCTGGAAGTCAATGATAACTGGCTTGAGTTGACCGGATATGAACGGGACGAAGTCCTTGGACACTGGTTTGGTGATTATCTTGCCCCGGGATACAAAGAGGTCTTTGAACAAAGATTTCCTCTCTTTAAGAAGAGGGGCCAGGTTCACAGTGAATTCTATATGGTTACAAAGAAGGGAACCAATCGATATATCAGTTTTGAAGGCAGGATCGGATATAAAGAAGACGGTTCATTCCGGCAGACTCATTGTGTCCTCACCGATGTTACAGAAAGAAAGAGATCTGAAGATGCAGTCAAAGAGAATGAAGCTTACTTTAGAAGCATTTTTGAATATATCGATTCGGGAATTGTTATCTACGAGCCTTTTAATGATGGTGAGGATTTTATATTTCGTGATTTGAATCCGGCAGGTCAGCTGATGAGTAAGGTGCAGCTGGCGGATGTTAAAGGCAGGAAGGTCAGTGAGGTGTTTCCCGGAGTAAAGGAAATAGGTCTTTTTGATTGCCTTCAAAAGACACATGAAACTGGAGAATCTATCTATCTACCCGTCCGGGAATATAAGGATAACCGAACCTCCCTGGTCGTTGAGAATCATATTTCACGTCTACCTTCAGGGAATTTGCTGGTCATATATGATGACAGAACCAAGCAGGCCCAGATGGAACAGCGTTTACGTCAAACAGAAAAAATGGAGGCCATCGGTCATCTTGCCGGCGGCATCGCTCATGATTTTAATAATATTCTGACAGGTATCCTCGGCTATGCCGAGCTGGTGGGTCTTAAAAAAATTATGGATGAAGATATCCAGCACTATATGAAAAACATTGTTTCCGCGGGAGAGCGGGCTAAAAAACTGGTTCAGCAAATTCTTTCCTTCAGCCGACAGGTTCCAGAGAGGAATGATATTTTTTTCCTTATCCCTGTCATTCAGGAAGCCCTTCAGTTTCTGAGAGCAACCATCCCTGCGTCAATACATATCAATACTTCTTTTTCGGAGGAAACAAATCCGATCCTGGGTGATTCGACAAGGATACATGAAATCATGATGAATCTGTGCACCAATGCCTCTCATGCCATGGGAGAAATTGGAACTCTTGATGTCAGCCTTAAAGAGGAGAATGTTCAAGACCCTAGAGAGGGTGCTCTTGGTCATTTCCAGCCGGGTCACTATGCGGTTCTGACCGTGAGAGATAACGGTTCCGGTATGAATAAAGAGACTCTGAGTCATATATTTGAACCCTTCTTTACCACCAAGAGTACCGGCGAAGGTACGGGAATGGGACTCTCCGTTGTCTTTGGAATCATCAGGAATCATAAGGGAAATATCATTGTCAACTCCATCCCTGATGAAGGAACGGAGTTTCAAATCTATATTCCTCAGGAAATCAAGAAAAACGGTAGTGAACTCTCAGCTTAAACCTGTGAGAATCGAAGATCTGTTCAAGACCATTCGTCGGGTTCTGCATGAATCGTGACGATGGGGGATCCCAGCTCTTTAGTAATAACTTTTTCCACTTCATGACATTTCTGATGGGCATTTTGAATACTCATATTCCTGTCTACACGAATGTGCAGATCCAGCACAATATAGGAACCGACACGACGCATTCTAAGATTATGGGGATCAGTTACACCAGGTACGTTTCCGGCAATCTGCAGAACTTTATCCTGCAGTTCTGGTTCTACCGCGGCCTCAACCAATTCGGCCAGTGCATTCTTCAGGATACCGAAGGCCGTCCAGCATATGATGGCACTGACAATGATTCCGGCAATGGGATCAAGAATATGGAATGAAGGGCCGAGTAGAATGGCCCCGGAAATGCCCAGAAGAGCCCCGATAGACGAGAATGCATCGGAACGGTGATGCCAGGCATTGGCTATCACAGCCTGGCTCCTGATCTTCTTCCCGACCCGTAAGGTATATCTGTAAAGGATTTCTTTCGCCAGGATGGAACTGGCGGCAGCGACGAGGGCCAGATTTCCCGGTTTTCCAGGAATTTCCCCCTCCAGTGCCTGCAGAATGGCTTGCCCTCCGGAAATCAGGAGACCCGCACCAACCGCCAGAAGGGCTCCTCCAATGAACACCGTTCCCAGGGTTTCAAATTTTCCATGACCATACTGATGGTTTCTGTCTACCGGCTGCTTGGCCAGTTTGATGGTGGCCAGAACAACAATATCTGTCGCGAGGTCCGAGAGGGAGTGGACACTGTCGGCAACCATGGCGGCACTGCCGGCCACAATTCCTGCTGCCATTTTTGCAATGGAAAGGAGAAGGTTGACGATGGACCCTATGAGAGTAATCCGGCTGGCCTGGCTGGCTCTTTCAAAAGCCTCATTCATCCTAAGGCCCCCATTTTTGAATCTGCGTCTATTTTATTGAGTGCCTGTATGAGAAGGGTATTGAGGGTCTCTGTGTTTTGAGAGCCGATTGCCCCCAGCATCTGCCGGGCATATCCCTTGTGGATAGCATCGTGCAGGTTTGATATTTCAAGCCCTTTCGCTGTCAGGTTAACAACAACGGCCCGCCGATCGTCCCTGGACTTCTCCTTATTCAGATACCCCTTTTTCTCCAGAAGATTCACCGTCACTGTTGCCGTCGGCATGCTGATGGCCAATGCCTCCGCCAGCTGACCGATCCGTACTTTTCCCAGATGCCGGGCCATATCCAGGCAGTGAATCTGACTGCCTGTGAGGGAGGAGAGACTGGATGTTGAAATGGCATTCCGTTCATGATTTTCCAGACTGTAGGAAAGACGTTCAATCGTGACGGCTAGACGTGAGAGTACTTCATTACTCTCTTCTGTATAATTGTTTATATTATTTAGTTTCATTTAACTAAATAATATTCATTTTCTCAGCTTCTGTCAATATTCAAATGCTGCCGGGGCTTCTTCCTTTCTGACGAATCGGGGAAAAAATCCCGGCAGGACGAAATTTATGATCGGATACTGTACCTTTTCTCTCTTGTATCCCTGATAATATCTATGATAATTTGCTCTCAATGAAACCATTCACAACTCTCCCTCTCTCACAGGTCTTTCTAGACAACATACAGAGTCTTAAATACGAAACAATGACTGATATTCAGGAAATGAGTATTCCCCCCATTTTGAAGGGCCGGGACGTTCTGGCTCAGGCCAAGACCGGCAGTGGAAAAACGGCCGCTTTTGGAATCGGGTTGCTCCATAATATGGATACACAGCGCTATCGTGTACAGGCCCTTGTTCTGTGTCCCACCCGGGAACTGGCAGAACAGGTTACGGGAGAAATACGACGGCTGGCCCGGTTCCAGCACAATATAAAACTTCTGAAAATCACCGGTGGGTTTCCCATGCGTAAACAGGAACACTCTCTCAGTCACCAGGCCCATATCGTGGTGGGAACACCCGGACGCATTCAGAAACTCCTTCATAAGGGAGCTTTGATTCTGGATGAAGTCAAAATGGTAGTACTGGATGAGGCCGACCGTATGCTGGATATGGGATTCATCGATCAGATCGAAGACATTCTGGCCTTTGCTCCCACGAAAAGACAGACCCTTTGTTTTTCTGCCACCTTCCCTGATGAAATTAAAGCTCTCAGTCAATCCGTTATGAATGATCCCGTCGAGATCACCGTGGAAACACAGCATGAACCCACGGTGATCAAACAGTTCTTTTACGAAATGGCACCAACGACCAAGGCCAAAGCAGTGGTTTCTCTTTTGGCAAAACATAAGCCGGAATCGACAATCGTTTTTTGTAACACTAAAGATTCCTGCCGCAAGGTGGAACAGGAGCTGCTGGCAACGGGCCTTCACAGCCTGGCCATTCATGGAGACCTGGAACAAAAAGAGCGGACCGAAGTTCTTATCCGCTTTTCAAACGGCAGCTGCAGAATCCTTGTTGCCACAGATGTGGCTGCCAGAGGACTCGATATAAAAGATCTGAGTGCCGTCATCAACTATGAACTTCCCTTTGAGACCGAAACCTATGTTCACCGGATCGGACGCACCGGCAGAGCCGGGTCTGAAGGACTTGCTTTCTCCCTCATGAAGGCAAAGGATTCAGTGAGGCTTGATTTGATCAATGAGTTTACTAACAGTCGCTACATAGCAGAGCATCTTGAATTTGAAGAGTCATGTTCTGTGGAAGATCTGGCTCCCTCCATGATCACCCTCTCTATCAACGGAGGGAGGAGGAATAAGATCAGTGCCGGTGATATCCTGGGGGCTCTTACATCCAAAAACGGTATTCCCGGGGATGATGTAGGAAAGATAGATCGTCAGGATTATATCACCTTTGTGGCTGTCAAACGGGGCAGTGCCGCCAGGGCTTTAAAAGTCCTGGAAGAGGATCAGATCAAGGGGCGTTTATTCAAGGCCATGATCCATGACAGCTGATTCTTAAGGACCGTCTCCTCTCTGTGAGCCTTGTAATTTTTTATATATTAGTAGATAACTAATATATAAGCTTATCGAGGGCAGGCAATATGACAGAATCTTTCAAGGATTATCTCAAGACTTATCAGGAGATATTAAAAAATCTATTCACAGATCAGGACTCTCCTGAAGAGGCGGAGCAGCAAAGAGGCATTCCTCAAAGAGTTCTGGATGAGATAGCGGTTCTCAGCCCCTCTGCGGTTTCCATACCCGAAGCCTATGGCGGTAAGGGTAGCAAACCCGTGGAAATATTGAGCCTTCTGGAATCCACTTCCTATGAATCACTGCCCTTGTCACTGATTCTGGGTATCAATGGAGCTCTGTTCCTGGAGCCCTTAGCCAAATATGGAGAAGAAAAACTGAAGAAGGATACCTTTGGTTTATTCCTCAAGAACAATTCTCTCGGCGGATTGATGATCACCGAACCCGGGTATGGTACGGATGCTCTGGCCATGAAGACCAGCTGGGAAAAGC
>NZ_JAQIBL010000253.1 GCF_027859075.1 Oceanispirochaeta sp.
AAAACGAGGAGTAGTCTTTATATGGATATAGCAACGATTGGTGGATTGATCGGTGGACTTTTTCTTATCGTCGGATCGATTATAGCCGCTGGAAATGCCCTGTCTCTCTATTTGGATATTGCCTCAGTTATTATTGTTATTTTTGGATCTTTTGCCGCCATGATTGTGGCAAATCCTATGCAGCGGGCTTTAGGTTTTTCCAAATTCTTGAATGTTGCCCTGAATGTGCAGGTCTATAACAAGGAAGCTATTATCACACAGCTGGTAAGCTTTGCAGATAATGCCCGGAAAGAGGGACTTTTATCCCTGGATGATGCCCTCAACGATGTGGATGATAATTTTCTGCGGGGAGGCCTCCGCCTGGTTGTAGACGGTACGGACCCGGATGTCATCAAGAAAATACTCTACGGAAATGTTTCCATGATCGATGCCCGTCATCAGGACGGGATTAGTTTTTTTGGAAACTGGGCAAAGATTGCCCCCGCTTTCGGAATGATCGGAACCCTTCTGGGGCTTATCGGTATGATGGCTAATCTGGAAGATACAGCCTCCATCGGTCCGAATATGGCGGTTGCCCTTATTACGACCCTATACGGTTCTATTTTTGCCAACCTTGTACTCATGCCCATTCAGTTCAAGCTGGATGATAGAAATAAAGAAGAACTGCTGGTGAAGGAAATCATGGTTCAGGGAATCCTGTCCATTCAATCCGGTGACAACCCCCGTATTCTGGAAGACAAGCTCTATACCTATCTGCCGCCTACTGAACGTCCCCAGAAGAGCAGCGGAGGGGAATAGGATGAACCACCATGGATGATGATGAAAGGAAAAAATGTCCAAAGTGTGAAGATGGGGCCGCAGAATGGATGCTCACCTATGGTGACATGGTGACTCTGCTGCTCTGTTTCTTTGTTATTCTTATGAATCCGGAAACCATTGAAGGGGCTCGTATGGAGCTGATCATGGTTTCCTTTAATGGTTTAGGGCCATTGCAGGGTGGAAACACCCTGGATGTGGGTGAACTGGCTGAGTTGGGAAATAATATCATGGCCATGCCCTCCACCAAGAGAGCCCGAGGGCTGGACAAGGCGCGTCAGACGGCCGTGTCCATGTTTAAACCCGAGGTCAAGAGCAAGCAGGTGAGGGTGACAGAGGATGAACGGGGTCTGGTGATTACTCTGGCTTCTGATGCCTTTTTCAGACCTGCCAGTGCTGACGTGGATATCGAAAGTACTCGAGAAATTCTGCAGAAACTTTCGGGATTATTATCTTCTGAGGCTCTGGAGGACAGGAAGTTCAGGATTGAAGGTCATACCGATGCCAGTCCGACGGATCCCGATGGTCCCTGGCCCAGCAACTGGGAGCTTTCTTCGGCACGTTCAGCCAATGTTCTGCATTACCTTGTTGACATGGGTGTGGATGAGGCTCAGTTCCAGATTGCAGGAATGTCTGACACGGTTCCCCTGGTTTCAGATGATACGCCCGAAGGCCGGGCCTACAACCGGAGAGTGGATGTTATTGTGTTGGCAGATGCACATGAGTGATAGAAGGATCAGAAATGAGGAAGTGTTTGCATAAAACACTTATATCTGATAAAATTTGTCTGTTAAATAGGATGCAGGTGATACAATGGCTGATGATGACATAGAACTAGGAAATGCGCTCGATGCAGGATCCCCCGACGATGTGGGTGAGGCTAAGAAAAAACGTTTTGTCTCCGATAGACTCGCCAGAATGCTGGTGTATGTCGCATCCGGAATTATTGCAATTCTTTTAACCGTCACAATCAGTGTTGTGACCTTCCGGGTATTAGATCAGGGTAGTGTTAACAGGAGTTTTGCCGAGGTTTCACAGGCTTATGAATCCATTCCCGAACCCTATTCTTATTATACTCTGATTCCACAGATCAGAGGTGTTACCCGGGATCAGTCCCCCAATTCTATCATTGTCAAGGTAGACATCGGCTACAATGAAGGGGATACTCAGGTTCAAACAGAACTTGTAGCCAGAACAGCGCAGTTGACTGATATTATTAGAAATTACTTCAGCCAGAAAACTGCTGCCGAACTGGCTCCGGAAAGGGAGCATATTATTAAAACTGAACTAAAAGACCTGGTGAACAGAGTTCTCAGTCAGGGTAAAGTTCAAGATATTATTTTTCCCGAATTGCAAGTATATGAATTCTGACCATGAAAAGGGGACAGCATGACAGAAGTTCTGTCACAAGATGAAATAGATCAGCTCCTGACCGCCATCTCTTCGGGAGACACAGAACCGGAAGAGGCACAGCAGGTAACAGAGCGGAAAAATATAAGAATCTGGGACTTCAGACGTCCGGATAAATTCTCAAAAGAACAGATACGTACGGTCTCATTTATGCATGAGACCTTTGCGCGTTTAACGACAACTTCACTTTCTGCACAGCTGCGGAGTCTGGTGAACGTTCATGTGGCTTCTGTTGATCAGTTGACCTATGAGGAATTTATCCGTTCCATTCCCTCTCCCACAGCTCTGGCCGTTATTAATATGGACCCCTTGAAAGGGTCTGCCATTCTTGAGATTGACCCGGCGGTTACCTTTTCCATCATCGACCGCCTCTTCGGTGGTACCGGTGAAGGCTCCAAAATCAACAGGGAACTCTCTGAAATTGAGCGTTCAGTTATGGAATCTATCATTGTCAGGATTTTAGGAAATATGCGGGAAGCCTGGAGTCAGGTGATTGACCTCAGACCCCGTCTTGGTCAGATTGAGACTAATCCTCAGTTTGCCCAGATTGTCCCTCCGACGGAAATGGTCGTCCTTGTCACACTGGAAACCAAGGTTGAGGATGTAGAAGGGATGATGAACTTCTGTATTCCCTACCTGACAATCGAGCCCATTATTTCAAAATTATCGGCCCAGTATTATTACTCCTCCATCAGAAGAGGAACAACAACAGAAAATCTGAATATACTAAGGGAACGTCTGGCAGGTATCAATGTTTCCATGGTGGCTGAGGTCGGCAGTATCCAGCTGACCATGAGAGATATTCTCTCCATTAAAAAGGGTGATGTCATTCGCCTGTCCAATACCAATCTGAATGATCCTATGGTTCTGAAAATTGGTAATCGCCCTAAATTTGACTGCCGTCCTGGTGTTGCAGGCAATAAAATTGCCGTTCAGGTCACCAGAAAAATAGAAGATGTAGATCAGACGGACTTTGAAGAACTGGCCGTTGAAGGAGATGAAGAATGAGTGATGGTTCCCTCTCTCAAGATGAAATTGATGCTTTATTAATGGGCAATGACTCTTTGGGCGGTATGGATGCTTCTTCAGGGGAAGCTCCGGCTGGAGGGTTGAGTTCGTCCGAGCTGGATGTTCTCAATGGTCTGTTTGCCAAGGTTGTGGTGAATCTCAGCTCTACATTGAGCGGGCTTATGTCCACTCCTGTTAAAGTAAAAGTCCCGGTCATTGAAAGTCTTTCAAGATCCGAATTGATGGCAACCCTGTCGGATGAAGTGGTCGAAGTAAAGATGGATTTCAATCAGGGTCTCAGTGGTGGGCATGCCTTTGTTTTCACTCCCGGGAATGCTGTTAAAATTGCCGGTCCCATGATAGGTCAGAGTGAAGTGGAGCTTGATGGAACGGCTATCAGTGCGGTTGGAGAAGCTGTTTCCCAACTGACCGGATCTGAAGTCACGACTATGGGCGAATCGGTAGGCTCCAATTTAATGACAATCAGTCCTGAGAGTCAGAAAATAGCCAAGGGCCTCCTGTCTCCCGGCGGAGATTTCCTTGTAAAAATCTCCTACCCCGTTGAAATAGAGGGGCAGGGTACCCTCGAGATGGTCGAAATTTTTGAATCTTCTGTTGCTTCCAACCTTGCCTCAATGCTTGGTGCTTCTTCTGATGCATCCGCCGGCAATCCTATGGGTGGAATGGGTATGCCAGATCCAATGCAGCAGATGGGAAATCAGATGGGAAATCAGATGGGAAACCAGATGGGAAACCAGATGGGAAATCAGATGGGAAACCAGATGGGAAACCAGATGGGCAACCAGATGGGTAATCAGATGGGTAATCAGATGGGTAATCAGATGGGCAACCAGATGGGTGGTATGCAGCAACAGATGAACCCTTACATGCAGCAGTCTCCGCCTCCCAACGTACAGGGTGTTCAGTTTCCCGAATTCGGTGCAAATATATCTCCTTCGGAACAGAGGAATATCGGTCTACTAATGGATGTTTCCATGGAACTGACTGTAGAACTGGGCCGTACCAAATGGCAGATTAAGGATATATTGGGTATCGGTGAAGGCACTATCATCGAATTGGATAAACTGGCGGGTGAGCCTGTGGATATTCTGGTAAATAATAACCTGATTGCAAAGGGCGAAGTCGTCGTTATCGATGAAAACTTCGGTGTTCGTGTTACTGATATTGTATCCAATCTGGATCGTGTTGGAGAGAACTGAAAAGATTTTGAATATTAAACGGATCTGGGCTTATACCGACTTGTGAGCCTGGATTCATAAACTTTGATTATCACAAATAGTGGAACTTGGGAGGGGGACACTGAAACAATTAATATTGCTACTCATCATCTTGGGGATTCCTTTTTTTCTGATGGCTCAGGAAGAAGGCAGCCCGCAGGAAAATGATTTTCCTGTTATCAATGAAAATGATCTCACTCTTTTTGACGAGAATCCTCAGGCAGTTGTCGAGGACGAAATTCCTTCAACTGTTGGGTTTTCGGATCTTGTCCGTGTCACCCTTGTGCTGGCGGCAGTCATTGGAGTCATTTACCTTCTTCTTTATTTCCTGAAAAAAGTCAGTCCCATGGCAGAAAGCGGGGAGGACCACATCAGGGTTCTGTCCACCAGGCATTTGAAACGGGATTCATCTCTCCATCTTATTGAGGTAGGGAATCAGATCTTTCTGATTGGTTCGGGGAGTTCTGACGTGAATCTAATTTCGGAAATCACCGATCAGGAGACTCTGGACCAGATTCATCTTGATCAGGAAGCCCCTCCGTCACAAGGGAAAGCCAATTTCAGTAAGCTTTTGAGAAAAGGTTTATCCTTGGGAAGCGGGCGTAAAATTGTGGATCAATCACCTGGTTTTCTTCGGTCTCAAAGAGACCGTCTTAAAGATTTGGGGGATCAGTCATGAAGCGAATCCTTTTTCTGTCCCTTCTGATTTTTCTGGTATCCCCGCTGTTCGCCCAGGAGGTCCCTGTTCCCGATCCGGGCGAAACCAATGGAATCCTCGATCTTCCCTTTGTCAATCTCAACATCCGTCAGGCCCAGAGTAATCAGGAAGTAGCTCTTTCCATTCAGTTGCTTCTCCTTTTGACCACTTTGTCTCTGGCGCCCTCTATTTTAATATTGATGACCTCTTTTCTGAGGGTCTCGATCGTGCTGGACTTTATCAAAAGAGCCCTTTCTCTGCAGCAGGTTCCACCGGCAAGTCTCTTGATGGGTATCGCTCTCTTTTTGACACTGTTTATCATGTGGCCCGTCATTGATCAAATCTATCAAGAGTCATTTCAGCCTTTTTCTCAAGGAGAAATCGGGATTGAAGAGATGGTTACCAAGGCCGAGGGACCCATTCGTTACTTTATGTATAGACAGCTCAAGGAATCGCCGGATAATATTGAACTCTTCATGTCGCTCCGGGGCTTACCCCGTCCTGAAACTTTTGCCGATGTGCCTACCTATGTGGTCATTCCCGCCTTTGTTCTCAATGAGTTGACCATAGCCTTCAAGATCGGGATTCTGCTGTATATTCCCTTTATCATCATTGATATGGTAGTGGCTTCTATTCTCATGTCAATGGGTATGATCATGCTTCCTCCTGTCATGATCTCCATGCCCTTTAAACTTGTGTTATTCGTTTTGGTCGACGGCTGGAGTCTGCTTACCAAACAGCTTGTTTTGAGTTTTTTATAGTGACTGTTCTGCCTCGGGATCTTCCCGTAAAAAGGAGTTTTATATGTCCATAGGTTTTGTCGTGGCTCTTCTCAGGAATTCGGTATTTCAAACCCTCATTCTGGCGGCTCCTGTACTCCTGGTTGCCATGGTTATTGGTCTGGTCATTTCGATCTTTCAGGCAACAACATCCATACAGGATCAATCTCTCACCTTTGTGCCTAAAATTCTGGCTATCTTTTCAACATTGGGATTTTTAGGGGCCTGGATGGCCAATTCGCTTATAAATTTTACGATCACTATCTTTGAACTTATTCCCAGCATGGCCGGATAGGAGGCTGGATTGTTCTTCAATGAGATGATTCTTGATCTTCAATTATACTTTCTCATATTTGCAAGAATCTTTGCTCTCTTTATGGTCGCACCGGTGCTCTCTTCAACAGGTATCCCCGCCATGGTCCGGGGAGGATTGACCCTGTTTACAGCCATCGCAGTATACCCCCTTGTGAAGACTTTAGGTTATGTCATTCCCGATACAGCACTGGTCTATGCAGTCCTTGTGATTTCTGAGGTCCTGACGGGTCTGCTTATTGGACTTTTTCTTCAGATTGTTTTTGCCGTCTTTCAACTGGCGGGACAGATGTTTTCCATTCAGATGGGTTTTGGTGCCTCCTCAGCATTTGACCCGCTGGCTCAGGTGGAGATTCCACTGGTTGGTCAGATGTTTAACCTCTTCGGTATTTTTATTTTCGTTGTCTCCGGGAGTATTCAGAAAGTCTTTCTTATCGGCATCTACAGATCCTTCCAGGCTATGAAGGGAGATTATCTGCTGACCAATCCCAGCTTTCTGAGTGACAGCCTGATTCAGGCACTGGGTCAGCTTTTTCAGCAGTCTCTTCTTCTGGCTTTTCCCATGATGGGAACTCTTCTGATGATTTCCGTCACCATGGGACTTCTGGCCAAGGCGGCTCCTCAGATGAACCTTATGATGGTGGGGTTTCCCATTCAGATCTCTGTGGGCTTTCTTATAATTATGATGGCCGCTCCTTTCTTGATGGAAAAAATGATCATGGTTATTGAGACCGGATTTAACCAGATAGAAGAGTTATTGAGGCTCTATCATTTTGAGGGAGTTTCTTTATGATCCTCCGCAAAAAAAGGTTCCGAATAAGTGAGTCTCCTGAACCTTTTCCTCTGGCATTACTGACCGGGGTCCCTTCATTAGCTGCAGAAGATCTCTTTTCAATCCACCTTCAGTGGTTTGCCGCAGAAGATGAAGGACGGACCGAGGAACCGACAGAACAAAAGATCAGAAAGGCCAGGGAAGACGGAAAGGTTGCCAAATCGACAGACTTTGTAGCAGCCCTGGTATTGCTTTTTCCTCTTCTTCTCATCGCCATCTTGAGTCCCTATATGGTAAAAACAATGAAATCCATGCTTGAGTTCTTTTTAAATATCAGTCTGCAATCAGACATCAGCCAGGATGGTAATATTCCTCAGGCTTTTATGAACTATTATCTCAAACTCACTCTGCCTATCATGGGAGTCGCCTTTCTCTCGGCTCTGTTAGGCAACCTTTTTCAGGTAGGCTTTCTGTTTACAACCAAACCGATACAACCGGATTTTTCAAAAATTTCTCCTAATATCATCAAATGGGCTCAGAGGGTTCTGTTCTCGTCTGAAGGACTCTTCAATATGGGGAAGTCTCTTTTCAAGATAGGTGTCATCGGAATTTTAGCCTGGTGGAATATCAGCCGGAAAGTCCCTGAAATCACCAATCTGGTTTTTGGAACAGTGGCTGAAGCTGCCGGAGTTATCGGAGCACTGGCATTCCGACTGATGATAGAAGCGGCCCTCATCCTATTGATCTTTTCGTTACCCGACTATTTTTTTCAAAGGCAGAAACATCGGGAATCTCTCAAAATGACCCGCCATGAAATCAAGGAAGAAATGAAACAGTCCGACGGGGACCCCATGATCAAGAACCGGCTGCGCCAAAAGATGAGTGAACTTCTGACGAATCAGATGATGCAGAGTGTTCCTAATGCAGATGTTGTCATAACCAACCCGACTCATTATGCTGTGGCATTGGAATACAGGCAGGACAGTATGACTGCACCTCGGGTTTCGGCCAAGGGTATGGATGAGGTGGCTCAGCGTATTAAGACGATTGCCCGTGAAAATGATATACCTATATTGGAAAATAAACCCCTTGCCAGGGCACTCCATGCTAATGTGGAGATTGGTGATGAAATTCCAGAAGAATACTACAGTCTCGTTTCGGGAATACTGGTAATGATCTATGAAATGACAGGAAAAAGCGTCAGTTGAGAAAGAGGTAGTTAAGTGGCTTGGCAGGACAATTTAAAACGATTACTCACATCTGATAACAGTGATTTACTTGTTGCTATGGGTGTTTTGGCTGTAGTGATCATGCTAATAATTCCTCTTCCTACGATCATTCTGGATACCTTGATGGTTGTGAACCTGCTTTTGAGTGTCATGATTATACTCATTGTTCTGTATAATAAAGATCCTCTGGATTTTTCTGTTTTTCCAACGATGCTGCTCATTACAACGGTTTTTTCACTGTCATTGAATGTTTCCTCCACCAGGCTGATTTTGACCAAGGGGGAACTCTTTGACGGTAGAATTGTCAAAGCCTTTGCCACCTTTGTTGTTGGTTCAGAAGGGCAGGAAGGTCTTGTTGTCGGTCTTATCATATTCATCATCATCGTTGCCGTACAATTTATGGTCATTACAAAAGGATCTTCCAGAGTTTCGGAAGTGGCAGCCCGTTTTGCATTGGATGCCATGCCTGGAAAGCAGATGGCTATAGAAGCAGAGCTTAACTCCGGATCTATTTCGGAAGACGAATCCAGAAAGAGAAAGGATCATCTTCAAAAATCAGTGGATTTTTACGGAGCCATGGACGGAGCCTCAAAGTTTGTTTCCGGAAATGTGAAAGTCGGTATCGTTATCACCCTTGTCAATATCATCGGGGGACTCATCGTCGGTGTTTCCATCCATGGAGAATCCTTTGGATCAGCCCTGTCAACCTATACTTCCCTGACCATCGGCGACGGTTTAGTCTCTCAACTTCCGTCATTGCTGATTTCGGTGGCAACCGGTCTTGTGGTGACCCGGTCCATCTCTGACGGTACCTTCGGTGAGGACGTGTCCACTCAGTTTACATCTCAGGCCCGGATCTATGGTATTGCCGCAGGATTCCTCCTCCTACTCGGAGTTCTACCCGGATTTCCCTGGTACCTTCTCCTTCCCATGGGATTTCTTTCGGCATATACGGCCTGGCACCTGGGACGCAAAGAAAAACGGAACGCCGATCAGGCGGATCAGGAGGAACAGAAAGTCAGCACAGAGCCGGTGGAAATGTCTCCCGTTGTACCCTTTGATCCCCTCAGCCTGGAATTGGGATACGGTCTCATTCCTCTGGTGGATAAAGATCAGGGTGCTGAGCTTCTGGAGAGGATTACCCGCATCCGCAAAGAGTCTGCTCTCGATCTTGGTCTCGTGGTGCCCCGCATCAGGATTATAGACAACATGAGACTTGAACCTTCCGAGTACTGCCTCAAGATCAAGGGCGTGGAAGTGGGGACAGGAGTCATTCGTGTAGACAAGTATATGGCTATCAATCCAGGGGGAGACCGGGACGTTCTAGAGGGTGAGAGTGCTGTAGATCCTGCTTTTGGCCTGCCAGCCGTCTGGATAGGCGGGGATCAGCGGGATCGTGCGGAACGGGAAGGATATACAGTTGTAGATCCGCCGTCTATCATAGCCACCCATCTGACAGAAATCATAAAGCGTCATTCCTCTGAAATCCTGGGCCGTCAGGAAGTTCATGCAATGCTGAATGCTCTGAAAGAAGATTATCCGGCAGTTGTGGATGAAGTGAACAAAATATTCACTCTCGGTGATGTTCAGAAAGTACTTCAGAATCTTTTAAAAGAGCAGGTATCCATTAGGAATCTTGTCATGATCCTGGAAGCCATGAGCGACTATGGTACGGTCACAAAGGATATCGGATTCCTCACAGAAAAAGTAAGACAGACCCTTGGAAGACAGATTTGTTTACAGTATGCTACTGATGGTAAGGACCTCAAGGTTCTGACTATTGATCCTGCTGTGGAACAGAGCATCATCGATGCCCGAATGGAAACAGGAAATGGTGATGTGGCGGCTCTGGAACCTGATTTTCAGAGAGCCTGGATTAATTCAGTTGCAAACCAGGTCCGGAATATGCAGGAATCCGGCTATTACCCTGTTATCCTGAGTAGTGAAGCGGCCAGACCTCTGGTCAAATCCTCAACACAGAGAGCCATGCCCGATTTGGTCATCCTTTCTGTTCCAGAGGTCGTCAGCGGTATTAATATTGAATCCATGGGTGTTATATCCCTTGCGGAACAACAGGTATAAAGGATAGATAAGGGCAGGACATGGAGCAGCATTTTACAGAAACAGGATATACACATGCTGAAGTCATCAGTAATATCCGTGTCAAATATGGTGACAAGGCAAAGATTCTTTTTTATAAGAGTGTCCGGCTTGGTGGCTTTATGGGTCTTTTTACGAAAGATGGCATAGAGTACACAGGATATATTACGGATAATCCAGGGGAGAAACGCAGAGAGGCCGATGAAAAGAATAAAAAGGAAATCCTCAATCTGGCTCAGAGTCAGAAAGGTTCCACCCTGGATGAGGTTCTTAAGGAAGTTAAAGAACTCAAAGAGAAAATCACAGCGGCCCCTCGTGAGGAAGCGTCTCTTCATCCCTCTCTTGAGCAGATGAAGACTCTGCTGGAAGATAATGATTTTTCCGACTCCTATATAGACGATATGCTTCATCGTCTGAGACGCGAGTTTTCCCTGGAAGACCTGGAGCAGTATTCTCTCCTGGAAGAGGCCGTCATGGCCTGGGTGGGAGAATCATTGACTGAACATCAGGACACACCAGTGCCATCTCCCCGTGTTTTTGTATTGGTTGGTCCCACCGGGGTCGGTAAAACGACCACCATTGCTAAGCTGGCTGCCATTAACGGCGTCACTTCGGGTGATGCCTGTCTCTCCGTCTGTATGATTACCATTGATAATTACAGAATCGGTGCCCGCACCCAGATAGAAACCTATGGAGATATAATGGGAATCCCTGTCTTTACTGCTGAATCATACGAGGATCTAAAAGAAAAGATTAAAACTAACAGAGATCAGGATCTGATTTTTGTTGATACCATAGGAAAGAGTCCCCGTGATTTTATGAAACTGGCAGAGATGAGATCAATCGTGGAAGCCTGTGGTGATAATGCAGAAATCCATCTGGCCATTTCCTCTACGACTAAAGATAAGGATATAAACGAGATCCTGGATCAGTTCGAACCTTTTCATTATAAGTCTGTTATACTGACAAAATTAGACGAAACTACCCGCGTCGGTAATCTGATCAGTATACTTTCCCAGAGAAAAAAGCCTTTGTCCTACGTCACTGACGGACAGGGTGTTCCTCAGGATATTTCCCGCAGTACAAGAGCTAAATTATTGAACTCCCTTACGGGATTTGCTTGCGATACTGAACAGATACTCAATAAGTTAGAGAAAAAATACACCAGGATGTGGAGCTGATTACAATGCAGGATCAGGCAGAACTCCTTCGGGAGATGATGAAAAAAAAGAATGACAGTACCCCCGAGGGATCCGATGCGTCCTCCACAAGAATCATCACAGTTGCCAGTGGCAAAGGTGGTGTGGGAAAGACGAATATCTCCATTAATCTGGCATTGGCCTATGCCAGAGTGGGTAAGAAGGTCATAGTTTTGGATGCAGATTTGGGATTAGCCAATGTGAATGTCGTTCTTGGTGTCATTCCCAAATTCAATTTGTATCATGTCATACGAAAACAGAAGACAATGAAAGAGGTCATTCTGGATACCAATTATGGGATTCAGATAGTCGCCGGAGCGAGTGGCTTTTCAAGAGTTGCAAATCTGACGGATGACGAGAGAAATAATTTTATTTCTGAACTTTCCGAATTATCGGCAGCTGATATCATCATTATTGATACAAGTGCCGGAGTCTCTCAGAATGTTCTCGCTTTTGTCGAAGCGGCGGATGATGTTCTTATTGTAACAACTCCTGAACCAACCGCCATTACAGATGCCTATGGAATTATTAAAATAATTTCCACTGAAATCGACAACCTGGATATGGGGATGAAGCTTATTGTCAACAGGGCTGCCAATATTACAGAAGCTAAGAAAGTCTCTCATAAGGTCATCAATATAGCGGCACAGTTTCTAAATATGAAAATTGATTATTTAGGTTTTGTGTATGATGATCCTGCAGTGCCTGCAGCAGTCAGGAAGCAACTTCCTTTTATGATTTCGGATCCTCGTGGTCCGGCATCAACCTGTATACAGCATATTGTCAACAGGCTGGAGAATGTAGAGTATCGAGAGGGCCGGGGAGTCGGTCATTTTATCCGTCGTCTCCTGAAGCGAATGGATTGATTTGACCGGAAGGACGATTTCGGCTACCTTTTGAACAGGGAGGGTTTGATTCGATGAAGATGAACAAAGGAATTTTACCTCTTTCTGTCGGTGGAGGAGCAGCCCTTGTTTCTGTCTTGACAGGATTAATCAGTGAGGTCTCTCCTGGAATGATGCTGGTTCGGGGGCTCTTTTCGGCCATGACTGCTACGGCATTTGTATTTATGGCCGGGTGGTTGTTTAAGACTTATCTACCCGAGTTAGGACAGAGTGAGGATAATAAATCTTCTGATGAAAATCAGAATGAAAGCATGGGTAAGCGTGTTAATATAGTCATGCAGGATGAAATGTCAGAACCGGGAAATCAAGAAAACAGTGCTTCCCGGATGTCATTATCAGATATTGATGATCCGTCGGGCAGTTCTGAAAAGAATGAAATTGCAGAAACTGCAGAAAATGTGCATAATAATAAACCAGAGGATCCTGATATTGGTTCTGCTGCGGCGGTTGGCCTGGATACACTGCCGAATCTAGATTCTCTAGAGATCAGTATAGGTAGTTCTTCTGAACAAATGGAGTCGGGGGATAATTTTGAGACTGCAGCACCCGAGGCTCCAATAACCATACGGAAAGGGACCATAGACCCGAAAGAGCAGGGTGATCCGTCGGATATCGCAAAAGCTGTAAGAACTGTACTGGCAAGAGATAAGCAGAAATAGGAAGTGATGGGGAATGTCTGAAAAGGTATTGGAAAATGTATCAGAAGAAGAATTGTGGAAGGATTACCGAAAAAACCATAAACAGGAAGTTCGGGATATACTTATCAAGCAGTATGCTCCTCTCGTAAAATATGTAGCTGGTAAAATTTCTGTCGGCATGCCTCAAAATGTAGATTTTGATGATCTGGTAGGATTCGGCGTATTCGGCCTTTTTGATGCTATTGAGAAATTTGATCCTGAAAAACATGTCAAATTTAAAACATATGCGGTCACCAGAATCCGGGGTGCCATCTTTGACGAACTCAGATCAATTGACTGGGTTCCCCGGTCGGTAAGACAAAAAACTAGAGAAATTGAAGATACAATACAAACTCTTGAAGCTGATTTAGGGCGCTCTGCAAGTGATAATGAAATTGCCAAGGCCATGAATATGTCCCGGGAGCAGTACAATCAGGTTGTACTTAAAGTCAGGGGTACAAGCATACTGTCTCTGAACGATGTTTGGTTCACCGGGGATGACAGCGACAAAGTTTCTATTCAGGATAGTATCGAATCTCCAGTGAGTCTTCAACCTGACTCAATGGCCGAAAAGGATGAGATTAGAAGAGTCATCGTTCAGGCAATCAATGAACTGCCGGATAAGGAAAAAAAGGTTCTTGTTCTCTATTACTATGAAGATCTGACCCTGAAGGAAATCGGCAAGGTTCTTGAAGTCACAGAATCCAGAATTTCTCAATTACATACAAAAGCCATACTGAGGCTTCGATCCAAATTGACCAATGTAAAGAAAGGAATCATGTAAAATGATCGGCCAGGATCAGTTTCAGGATATCCTGCGGAGTTTATCCGAAAGGGATAAGGAACGGCATTCCGTGGAGGTCTCGGGCAACACCATTGAAGAAGCCCTTGGTCAGGCAGCCATTGAACTGGGAGTCCCTGTACGACGGCTGGAATATGAGCTTCTGGAAATGGGGAAGCGCGGTTTTCTCGGCATTGGTAAAAAAGACTTCTCAATCATGGCTTATGAGGTTGAAAGTAAGATCGCCCGGACGGCCGGAGGTGAAGTCCTGCTGGAAGAATTCGCCGAAGAAGAAAAGGAAGATGAAGTCATTATACATTACGGAGATTTCACGGTTCGTCTGGCCAGTGACGGAGCCTATCTTAAGGTTGTTCCTCCTGATAAAGGGGGGACTCCTGTCAATATACAGGATGTAAAGAAGGAACTGCAGTTTCGAGGCATTGCCGATATCATTATGGAACGAATAGAAAGCACAGTCAGCAATTCAGACAGTGTATATGTCAAGGTCGGTGACTTTATATACAATCCTGTAAATGATGCCCGGTCCACCATCAATGTTTCTGAGGATGAGATGCAGGCTTTTATCGAAGTTCTTGAACCCGGCCCAGGCGGCTCCGATCTTACATCTTCGGATATCACCTCCTTTTTACGAAATAATAATGTTGTCTTTGGAGTGATGGAAGAGGCTCTCATCGGATTTGAAGATCATCCTGTGTATAACAGACCCTATTTAATCGCCAAAGGGGAACCTCCGGTCAATGGAAGGAATGCCTCCATCAGTTATCTCTTTGAACAGGATCAGTCTCAGATCAAGCTTAAACACAAGAGAGACGGCTCCGTTGATTTTAAGGAACTTAATCTCATACAAAATGTTGTGAAGGGTCAGCCTCTTGCCCGAAAAATACCTCCTGAAGCGGGAAAAGACGGGAGAACTGTCTATGGGAAATATATACCAGCCAAGGACGGCTCGGATATACAAATAGGTCTGGGTAAGAATGTCTCTATAACAGATAATGGAAAAACAGTCATAGCCACCTCGAGTGGACAGGTTCTGCTGCTCAAGGGAAAAGTCACGGTTGAAACTGTCCTGGTTATCCCTGGTGACGTCAATGCTTCGACTGGAAATGTCAGCGGTTTGGGAACCGTTGTCATCAAAGGAAATGTGGAAGACGGTTATCAGGTTTCGGCTCAGGGGAATATTGAAGTGAACGGATTTGTCGGAAAATCCAATCTTCTTGCCGGAGGAGACCTGGTTGTTAAACGGGGAATCAATGGTGGAGAGGGAGATTTCGGCAAGATTACAGCTGGTAAGTCTGTCTGGTCCAGTTTTATTAATAATGCTTCTGTCGAAGCCGGTGAAAATGTGATTGTTTCAGATGGAATTGTCAATGCTCATGTAAACGCAGCCGGTAGAGTTCTCTGCAAAGGTAAAAGAGCCAGAATCGTCGGTGGAATGCTCCAGGCATCAGAAGAAATCAATGCGGCTACCCTTGGATCTTCGGGTGGTGCGGAAACCATACTTAAGGTTGGTTATGATCCTAAAGCTAAAGTTGAACTCGAAGAGCTTGTTCTCCGTCAGGAAGATCTGGACAAGGAACAGAATGAGTCAGACAGGAACCTTCAGGGGCTCATGAAACAGAAACGGTCCAGGAAAAAACTATCAGCCGATAAAGAAACCCTCTTTATAGAGCTGCGGCAGCGCCATAATGACCTGATAGATGAAATGGAAAAACTGAAAGATTCTATTGAACACAAGGAAGAATACTTGTCAATTCTTCAGTTGCGAGGTAAAATTTCAGCGTCCAAAAATGTGAATTCCGGAGTAAAGGTTTACATCAAGGATGAGGAATATGAAGTAACAAACCCTTTTGATTATCCTGTTACTTTTCTGCTTGAAGATGGATTCATAACGACTGCTAAGTATGAGGATATTACTGAGGAGGACCTTCAGAGGAGGGACTAGATGTCTATTACACCTCTAGACTTGCAAACATTGTTTGTCCGTCAAAACGAGGTTAGTAAAGAACAATCTCATAATCAGCATGCCTCGGCATTGCAGCAGAGTCTTGAGGCCAAGAAACTGGTAGAGCAGGAACTGAAGCAGGGCAGTAGTGTTGGTAAGACCCCGGAAGACAAAGAAACAAGCAAGGTTGACGATCAGGAAGAAAAAAAACAGCAGGAAGAGAAGAAGTTCAGCGGTTCCAAAGAGAATAAAGAAGATCCCAAAAAGGAAGTTGTCCAAGATCCGGAAATGGGAACACATATTGATATTTCAGGCTAACAGAATTCGGGTTATTAAATCTGAGCTCACAGGACGGATTCCAAGTCATCCTGGCGGCTCTTTTCAGCATCAAAAGGAGTACTATGACAACTGTCTTTGCAGCCATACTGATCGTTCTCATGGGCGGCGGTTTTTTTTATCTTAAGATTCGGGTAGACCGTGTTGTCTCAGGAGAAGAGTGGATACGGAAAATAAGGGATGAAATTGATCAGCTTGTGCTTGAAATGAACCAGACAGCCGAAAGAAATGTAGCCCTCCTGGAACATCGAATAAAAGCGATGCAGAATCTACTGAACGAGGCAGATAAAAAAATGATCGTCCTTCAGAAAGAATCGGAGAAATCAGATCTTTCCCGGCAGGTTTATACACATCTTAAAAAGCAGGTAGTTCCTGAAAACGGCATGAATTCCGGCAAGAATGTTGAAGAAGTCGATCTGCCCTTATTTGCTCAACCCACTTCAAGGGACGGTACTGAGCATCCACCGGTTATCCTTGAGAAAGAGCCGCCGCCACTCAAAGAGAAAGTCATGGATCTTTATGGTCAGGGTTTTTCTACCGAAATCATTTCCCAGAAACTAGGTGCCTCCATCTCTGAAGTCGACTTGATCATTAGTCTGAAAACCGGACGGGGAGGTCCTGGTTGAATGATCTTAAAAAGCATTTGAGAGAGTATATAACCGACGCAGGACCCATTCTGGAAAAATTGAAAATTCAGGTCGAGGCCTGTCGGACAGAAACACCCGGAGATGACATTCTTGATGAAATTTTCAGGCACCTCCATTCTCTGAAATCAGGAGCCGCTTTTTTTCAACTTTCTGAAATTGAGCAGCATATTCATTCCATGGAATCTCTTTTTGCCGATATGAAATCCGCAGGTGGTACCAGACAATTCAGTGCCATGAGCGACAGACTCTATCAGGGACTTCCCCTGTTGGAAGATCTTATTCTGTATCGTGTTCTCAATTCTGATGGGGGTTCCCAGGAGGGTGAATCTCTATTTCCCGATAAGGCTCTGAGTGAACCGAAGCAGGGCGAAACAATTGATCTGACCCTCTTCGAAAAACAGCTTCTCAGAGAAGCGGAAGACCGGGGTGAGACCCTCTTCAGACTCTGTGTGCAAATTGATCCCGAAGAGAGACTGCCCTATGTCAGATCTTATCTTCTGCTGAACAATCTGGAATTGCATGCGAATGTGATCAGATCCCAGCCTAGTCTGGATAATCCGGATCAGGATTTTTCTTCTCTTACTTTCATTTTAACTTCCGATGCCGGAGATGATCCTGTGTTTCAGGCTGTTAATGTGGATGGCATTCTTCAAACCAGTTTGGTGAGTCTCGATTATTCTGTCTTTTCCGATGAAGACCGTGGCGAAGCCCGCTATTCGGAGACTCTCATCAAAGAGAGCCTGGCTCCTGTCATTAGAAAGGTTGAATTAGAAACAGACACGATTTCCCGGTTAAAAGACACACTTCTTGAAATGAAAGAAATTGTTCTTCCCCTTCCTTCCGGTCTGCCTCAGAGGGTTCCTCTTTTGGGTCTGATCAAGGAAATGGAAGAGAATCTGAATACAGTCTCCCTTATTCCCCTTACCTCCTTGTATCCAAACCTCAAACGCTTTATCGAAGAGGCCGCGGTTGGGATTAACAAAAAGGTTGTTACCGAATTTCGAGGGGGCCTCTTCGGATTGAAGATAAGGACTCTGGAAATCGTTTCAAGGATTCTGATTCAGCTCATCAGAAATGCGGTCAGTCACGGGATTGAGTTTCCTGCGGAAAGATTGGCTGCGGGGAAGAGTGAGGCAGGATTGATACTCATCGATGCCAGGGCTGTGGGCGATTCTTTTCGGATAGATGTATCCGATGATGGCCATGGAATTGATCTGGAAGCGGTGGCCGGGAAGCTGAACATGAACGCTGAGGATTTGAAGGATGAGAATCTGCTGAGAATCCTGACGAGGCCCGGGTTCACAACATCACCCAAGGTTGATCGTCTGGCCGGACGCGGAATTGGTTTGGATCTTGTGAATCATGATGTGGAAAATTCTCTGGGAGGCTCCTTTTCACTCACATCCAGAAAAGGGCAGGGTTCCCGGTTTTCTATCTATCTTCCCGGACAGAAAGACCTGCTTCCCCTCATGATTTTCCAGATGGAAAACAGACTGCTGGCACTGCCGAAAAGGAATGTGGCCGGTGTATTTCCCATGGAAGAGTCGGAGATTGTTAAAAAAGAGCATAATCTGCTCTATTATAAATTGTCTGGATCTGAGCTTCCTCTATTCAGCCCCGGTGGGATGCTCAGCCGCAGACAGAGCAGCATTAATACTCCCTACATCCTTGTTTTACAGCATTTGGGTCGCAAGGCTGCTCTGGCGGTGGATGACCTCGTTATGGAAAAAGAGGTTCCCAGGGAAAACTTTTTTCTGGGAGAACAGAAGGAACCATTTCTTTATGAGGTCACTCTTTCTGGAGAAAAGGCAGATTTTCTATACCTTTCCCCCGGTCTGATTGGTTAATACTTTTCAGGGCTTCAACAGCCTATTTGATTCTTTCAATACTTGGTTTCATGTGTTTTCCCTTCCTTATTCAACAATTTAAAGGCCCCTGGTGACGAATTAACTCTTTCAGGAGGAGAGGAACCAGGACTTTTCTCGATAAGGTGGGATTCAGTTGTGTAAAACTGTCCCAATCTGCATTGAGTCGGGGTTCCTTCACCATAATACCAGCATCAGGAAGGGCTTCCAAGGCTGCAGAAAGCTGGGCTCTTATCAGTTTCCTCTGAGGGGATCGGGGCACATAGAGAGACAGTTCCCTGCGAAAAGGATGATTCACCGTATGCATGATCAATAAGAATCCTGGACAATTTTTCCCGCAAAAATCAACAACCGACTGATGATTGTAAAATTCCTTCCTGAAAAATTCTTCAGAATCCAATGTAATCGAGGCAATGCCACCCTTGTGAGCTGTTAGAGGAAAGAACTTGAAATCCCGTTTCAGATGCTCTGACAGGGTCAGAGAGGATAGATCGTTCTTTATATCCACCAGTGTGTTCAGAAATGTTCTATCCTGCTCCAGGAGTGCCTCTGATAGACCCATGTACTCGCGGCTGTCAAGATTTGTCGTCTTACCCCAGAGCGGGTTCAGGTACCCTGTATCGACGGCAATGGCTCCAGCCAGAATCAGCCTTTGGGAATAAGGGATAGATAATCCTGAATCATTCCAGAAACTGCTGATCAAGGTTGTACAGGAACCTGTTCTTTTCACTTCTCTCAAGGGTAGATCCGGATACAGCCCTCTGTCATCATGATGATCCACCATTCCGGCAATAGAGTGGTGGATCTGTGAATTGTCGGGCTCATTGTGGTCAACCAGAATGAGAGGATCATCCAGGTTCTTTCCTGCTGTTTCTGAAAAGAGACTGTCATCCAGAGGAATTCCGGCTCTTCTGAAGAGGGCCACAATTTCCGGTTTGAGTTTTAGATCGTCCGGATGCCCCTGGATAAGGGGCCGGATCTGAAGAGACGGATTTATTTGAGAGAGCAGGGTGGCCATGGAAACAGCCGACACGGTGCTATCCAGATCAGCTGCCTGATTCCCCATGACAATAAGATTATTATTGAATTTGAAGCGATTGATATTCATATCTGAGATTCAGTTTAGATGGTTTGATTCGGATTGTCTATTTTGTGTCCATTTTTGAGACCAGTTTTTCATAATAATGCAAATGAGTCGCAAAAACATATTGACTATTAAATTAGGAAACCCTATCTTGATAGACAATGACAAAGAAACGTCAATTGATACAGGAAATATTCATCCGCAGTGCCACTCCCTTGAATGCACAGCAGGTTTTTGATGAGACCGGGGGGCTCCTGGACAGGGCTACAGTCTATAGAGGCTTGAAATATCTGGAAGAGTTGAGACAAATCTCTTCTTTTATATTTGATTGTGATGAGAGGGGTGTGGAACGGTATTACTGTGGAATAGGAAAAGAGCACCAGCATTTTATGCACTGCCAGAGATGCCATGCCTTTTATCCTGTAAAGGATTGTCCCCTGGGCAAAGGGCTTGAAATCATTGAAAAAGAGACCGGCTTCAAGGTGAAACAACACTTTATCACCCTGAAAGGGATCTGCCGGGACTGCCGTTAATTATTGGAAGGAAAAATCATGAGAAAAAACATTTTAATAGTTATTCAGATTCTGCTTGTCTCATGCCTCTGGGCTTCGGGCCGCGGGGAGACTCATGAGTTTCTGAGGGTCGTAACAACGACGAGCATCATAAGTGATGTTGTTTCCAACATCGGGGGTGACAGGATCGATCTCAAGGGGCTCATCTCTCCGGGGCAGGATCCCCATTCCTATGAACCAGCACCCAGGGACATAGCCGAGGTGGAAGACGCGGATATTATTTTTGTGAATGGGTTTGATCTGGAGGAGGGGCTTCTTTCCATCGTCGAAACTGTCAATCCGGGGAATGTGGTTGAGGTTTCCAGACAGGTGAATCCACTTGTTTCCGAGGCCGAAGAGCAGGATCATTCGGAGGAACATCACCATGAATCGGGTGATCCTCATACCTGGATGAGTCCCCTGAATGTGATCAGCTGGGTGGATGTCATCACCGAGGCTTTGTCAAATGCTGAACCTCTTCATTCCTCCTATTTTCATCAAAATGCTGAGATCTACAAAAAGGAACTACTCCAGCTGCATGAAGGGATTATCAATTCCCTGGAAGGCATTCCTCTGGAGGAGAGAGTCCTTGTCACCGACCACAATCTCTTTGGACATTTTGCCCGGGAGTATCATTTTAGAGTCATCGGCACTCTGCTTCCCGGCTATTCCTCTTCATCCGAGTCCTCCGCCCGTGATACAGTCCGGCTTTTAAATCTTCTGAATGAGCAGGGAGTTGAGGCTGTCTTCATCAGCGAGTCTGCCGGGGAGGCTGTTAAAAAGCTGGCTGCCACATTGAGCCGGGAATCAGATCATACCATCATTGTCAAAGAGCTTCTGACAGGATCTCTCCGCAAATCTGGTCAGGAGGGAGACAGTTATATACGTTTTATGGAATACAATACAAAACAGATCGTCTCTGGTTTGAGACCTTAAAAAGGATTACACTACTCATTATGAAAAGTCCCGATATACTTTGCTACGGAAAAGCCTGTGATCATCCTCCAATGAGCGGAACACCTGCCCTGAATATCAAGGATGTTCGATTCAGCTATCCCGGGCAGAGTTCGGAGGTTCTCAAAGGTGTGACTCTCGTTATAGAACCGGGAGAAAAGGTCGCCTTTGTCGGTCCGAACGGTGCCGGGAAATCCACCCTGATGAATCTGATTCTGGGGCTCGAACCCCTGCGGCACGGATCAATCTCTGTCTTCGGTCATAAGGCCCAAACCTGCCGTCACCGGGTATCCATGGTGCCCCAGAAGAATTCTGTAGACTGGCATTTCCCTGTTACGGTCAGACAGGTCGTGACCATGGGTCGTTATGTCCATCTGGGCTGGTTTAAAAAACCCGGTAGAGAGGACCGTGATGCTGTGGATCGTGCCATGGAAAAAATGGAGATCACCAATATTGCCGACAGGCAGGTTGGAGAACTCTCGGGGGGGCAGCAGCAGAGAGTCATGCTGGCGAGGACTCTCGCTCACGATGCAGATCTTCTGCTCCTGGACGAGCCGCTGAATCATGTGGATATCGCTACACAGGAACTTATCTTTCATACCATTGAAGAGCTCTGTCAGGAAGGCAAGAGTGTATTGGTGAGCACCCATGATCTCGGTATCCTGACGGTGCATTTCAGCCGGGCCCTCTTCCTGGATAAGACGATTATTGCCGATGGTAAAGTGAAGGATGTTCTCACTTCTGAAAATATCGCACGGGCCTACGGCTTCGAATTTCATAAAGACAAGGAGCTTAGTCCATGGTTGAATGGGTATTAGAACCCCTCCAATACGGTTTTTTTCAGAGGGGTCTCATGGCGGGGCTTATCGTGGCATTCAGCTGCGGGGTTCTCAGCGCCTTCATTGTCTGGCGGGGAATGGCATTTATCGGCGATGCCCTGGCGCATGCGGTTCTGCCGGGCATTGTCATTTCAATTATCCTCGGCATCCATGTTCTGATAGGAGCCCTGGCGGCTGCCATGCTCTCAGTCGTCGGCATTGGCGCCCTGACACGGCGTAAGGGCTTCAAGGAAGACACAGCTATCGGGGTCATCTTTGCCGGTGCCTTTGCACTGGGTATACTCCTGATGTCCAAAGTGGCTACTTTTAAGGATCTTTCCCATATCCTTTTTGGGAATATCCTGGGAGTTTCTTCTTTTGATGTCATTCTCATTTTATCTGTCGGGGTCGTCGTTGTGATCGGAGTGTACCTGTTCTACAAAGAATTGCTCGTGACCAGTTTTGATCCGACCCATGCCCAGGCCATAGGTTTGTCTCCCCAGCTGATTCATTTTGGTCTCTTATTTCTGGTGGCAGCGACCACAGTCCTGGCTACTCAGACCGTGGGTGTGGTTCTGGTCATGGCCCTTTTAGTGACACCCGCGGCTGCGGCATCCCTGCTGGCACGGAAGCTGTCTAAAATCATTTCCCTTTCGATCTGTTTTTCAATGACTTCCATTCTTTTTGGTTTTTATATCTCCTATTATTTTGATCTGGCATCGGGCGCAACGATAGTCCTCGTACTCACACTGTTTTTTCTTCTCTCATTGATCCTTTCAAAAATAAAGAATAGACCCTGATTCTTTTATTCCTGTTCTCAGCTCTTTAGAACCTCCCGATGAGACCCCTATTGGTTAGGGGTCTCATTATATAATATAAAAGTGGAAATAATTTGCTTTGTACTACTAACTAGTATTATATTTAAAGAGAGTCATTGAAGAATAAGCATTTTCAGGAGGACACAATGTCTTTACGTCCCATTAATAGTATAAGCAGACCTCAGCAGGTACGAGACGGGGCCGGTGTGGATATCAACCGGGTGTTCGGTCACGATAATACAGCTGTAACGGATCCCTTTCTTATGTTGGATCATCTGGAAAATAGAGATCCTGTGAATTTTATGGCTGGTTTCCCCTGGCACCCTCATAGAGGGATTGAAACCATTACCTATGTGCTGGACGGAGGAGTCGAGCATCAGGATAGTCTGGGGAATAAGGGCTCTTTATTAGCCGGTGATGTTCAATGGATGACGGCCGGGAGTGGTATCATTCATCAGGAAATGCCGCATAAATCGTCAGGCCCGATATTTCATGGATTTCAGCTCTGGGCAAATCTGCCCTCAGAAAGAAAAATGATGGATCCCCGATACCAGGATATTCCTGCTCTCGAAATTCCAGAAATCATCGAGGATGATGGAACCAGGGCCCGCATCATTACCGGTCATTTCTGGGGAAAGACCGGTCCAGTGCATGGTATCGTCACAGATCCACGATATCTGGATATCACCATGCCTCCCCGGAAACAACGTCGATTCAAAGTGAATCTGGAACACCATGCCTTTGCCTATGTCTTCTCGGGTTCAGGACAATTCAAAGATGCGTCGGCTCCTTTTCCTGTGCAGACCGAGTATGTCACCGAGAAGGGGGTCTCCGATCCAATTTCTTCCCATGTTGTTGAAAACAGGAATCTGGTTCTCTTTGACAGGGGAGATGAGATCTTTGTGGAATCGGGAGAAGAGGGGATGCGTTTCCTTCTTGTTTCTGGACAACCCTTGAAAGAGCCGGTTGCCTGGCATGGTCCCATCGTCATGAATACCAGGGAAGAACTGGTGCTGGCCTTTGAAGAGTATCAGAATGGTAATTTTATTAAGAAAAAACACAATTGATAAATTCCTAGTATGTAATTAAAAAACCATTTCATCTTTGAAGGTGACTTTTCCATTTTCCAGGAAAATTCTGATCAAATGAAGATGCATGTTTGCCGTTCCCAGGTTTTCATAGAAAAGGAACATGTTGTCATCATTCTCATGATTCCGTGATGATAAACTGCCGCACATATATTGGGAAAAACTATAACCGTTATATAAATCATTAGTTTTCATCAGTTCCAATTCATGTGTATGACCGCAAAAAACAAATTCAATCTTATGTGCTTGTACAAAGTCAATCAAACAGGCTGAGTTTTTGAGAGGGCATTCATCTGTTCCCAGTATCGAATAATGAGTCATCAACAGGGGTAAATCATATTCAGTCTCTTTTATCTTTTTTGAAACAGCCCTTAATACTTCTTTTTCAACATAACCATCATCATTATAAAGCTCATTGGAATCAATGCTGATGATCAAAATTACTGCACCATTGACCGAAACAGTCTCAAGAAAATTTATATCAGTAAAATTGTCTTTGACTTTGGTAATCTCCCTGTTTAAAAAGAGATGGTTCTTGCTGGTTTTGATTGTTTCAGAAACTCTAATAATTTCAGGATCAAAAATATGTTTTCGAAAAAGCTCATGAGATTGCATACTTCTTTTATCGTGATTTCCCAGAGTAGAGAACACATTCTTACATTTAATCCCTTGGAGGAATCTCCCGGCTTCTTCAAATTCACCTTCTAGACCATCAGTTGTATTATCACCGGTGTTAATGACGATATCCGCATCAAAGGAATTGATCTTGCTTATTAATATATCATTATTTCCATCCCAGTGCCTGGGTCCGAAATGCAAATCAGTAATGTGTAAAAGATTCATGAGACTCCTTAATATCATAGAAATATTGGCTGGTCCTAACACCATACACTTCAATTCGATGTGAGGCTATGGATAAGGCCAATACAAATCCATAGTTATTGAAAGTTCA
>NZ_JAQIBL010000254.1 GCF_027859075.1 Oceanispirochaeta sp.
AAGTCCTCTCTACCGCATAAAAAACCCTGAAGTACTAATAGGAAGTTGAACATAATCGCAATTTTACTCAATACATGGAATATGGTAAACTTTCCAACTATCCGACAGTCTCATGATCAGGGATGTAAAAAACTAACCCATGGGGATTCTCTTTTTGGAATAGATTTTATGACAATTGATACTCTGCCCGGCAAGAGATTCTATCTGCTTATCATCCTGGAGCTGAGAACTCTAAAGATTATTCGAACTGATTTAACAGAAAATCATTACGGAGGATGTTGAATACTAGAACCATTTGAGACCTTATCAAGGAATCAATACAATCCCTGTTGAAAAAAGGTCCTTATTTCTGGAAACATCCAGAAGGATCAGATTTTGGGAGGATTTCACCACAATTATTTTTGTAGAAGTGCCTGAATCTGGTAGCGGTCTAAAAAACTATAGGACGAGCTAGAAAAAGGTTTTGTAGTCTGCAAGCATCTTTTTCAGAAGATCAGGAGTCTCCAGAGAATAGGGACATCGGCCTACACACGCACGGCAATCAATACAGTCCTCAATTTTTCCCATTTCTTTCTGCCACTCTGTGTTAAGCCATTTTTCACTGGGGGCTCTACGGAGAAGAAAGCTCATCCTGGCGGCCATGGGGATCTTGATATCAGCAGGACAGGGCAGACAGTAACCACAGCCTCTACAGAAATCTCCGGCCAGTTCTCTCTTCTCTCTTTCCAGTTCCTTTATTAGAGCCTCATCCAGAACCGGAGGGTTCGCTTCAAGAGTCAGAAATTCCTCAAGCTCCTCCATTTTCTGAATTCCCCAGATGGGAACAATATTCTCATAACGACGGAGGCCGGCAAAAGCAAGACTTGCATTCTGCAGAAGACCTCCGCACATGGCCTTCATGGCGATAAGACCGACATTGTTCTCCCTGCATATCTCCGCCAGTTCCAGATCTTCATCAGATGAGATAGCACTAAGAGGAAACTGCACTGTATCATAGAGACCGGACCGGGCTGCCTCCGTAGCGATTTTCCGGGAGTGATTTGTAATCCCGATGGTTCTGGTCTTTCCCTGTTCCCTTGCTTCAAGGAGTCCGGCATAAAGAGATTCGGGATCATAAGGATCGGGAAGCTCTGCGGGATTATGCAACTGTAAAAGATCCACATAATCTGTCTTCAGATTACTCAGGCTGGTTTCAAGACGACTCATGACACCGGCCCTGTCTTCAGCTCCGCTGGCTTTTGTAGCAATAATGATATCCTGACGTCTGGAAGAGAGTGCAGACCCGATCTTTTCCTCACTATCCGAGTATCCTCTTGCGGTATCAAAAAAATTGATACCACCCTCTAGGGCATGCAGCAGAATATCTCTGCTTGTATCAAAGCTCAGACGCTGAATTGGAAGAGTTCCGAAAGATGTCCGGCTCACAATGAGCCCTGATCTGCCTAATGTAGTTTTTTCCATAGAAATCCCGCCTTTCGGACAGAGTCCGTCTTAAAAACTGAGTATAATGAAACTAATCCCTACCGGTAATGGCGTCAATCGAAGCAATGGAATCGTCATACACCTGATGGGCATGAATAAGCGATCCTTCTTCTTTCGGCACTGAAATTCTTCTCAAAATGAAGTAATACAGGCCAAGAGTTAAAAAGCAGAGGGCTGCGGAAATCGCCATAGTATTTTTTAATCCGAATGAAGAAATCAGAAATCCGCCGGACAGTGCCCCGATGACCCTGCCAACAGCACTGGCTAGAGCCAGGACGGATTGTCCTGTCGTTTTCAATTCCTTTCGTACAGAACTGTTCATGTAAACTGCCAGACCGAAACCAAAAATGATATAAGTAAATCCATTCATGAGAGAAACCGGAATCATCCAGATGGGTGCATCAATAACAAGGAGAGCCAGGAAGCGCAGACCCATCATGGATATGGACAGCCCCAAAGCATTCTGGATACCCAGACGTTCAATGATTTTATCGGCAAACATGAGAACCAGTACTTCTCCCGATCCCATAATAAAATAAATCCACCCCAGATAGGCACGCAACCCTCCAATAGAAAGGTAGTACATGGGTAGATATGTCATGTATAAACTGAGAGAAAGCTGGGCTATCACCAAAAGGAGCACAAAAAGTGAGAGCTTTTTATTGCGAAGAATCTCCCGATAGGGAGCCTTTTCCTTCCCGCCCTGATGCCCTTTTACAGTGGGCAGCAGTCCAGTGATAAGTATATTACCTACCCCGATAAGAGCGATGAGATAAAAGTAGCTTTCAATCTTCCAGGACAAAAGATAGCCGACAAGTACGGATGTCATGGCAAAACCAACAGTACCCATCATACGCACCGGAGCGTAAGAGCTCTTCATCTCTTCCAGGGATTCAAGTGTGATACTCTCTGAAATGGGAATCATAGGAGTCTGAACTATCGAGAAAAGAGCTATTGCAATAATAAAATAATGGAAGCTTACCCCAAAAGGAAAGAACAAAATGAAAACAATAGCTGCCGCGGTAAAAAGATTAAACAGGCGATTTTTTGATCTGGTCCTGTCTGCCAGAGGGCCGAACAGGGATTGCAAAAATACAGCAATGAGGGGATTTATGGCCATAACGATTCCGATCTGACTGGCATTCAGCTGATTCTGCTGAAGATATACCGGCAGGAAACTCAAGAATATTGGTGCGAATGACCATAAGAGCATGCTTTGCAGGGCATAGGGTGACGATTGCTTTAATCTGTTCCATCTTTTCATAATTTTGATTCCCACTTCGTTGTATTCCTAAGCCCTTCCAGACAGGATAAAAAACTGTCCCGGGTCAATACTAATGCCTGGATCGGACTCCAGGTCAAGCCTTTATCAGGAATTAAAAATCAACTCCTAATCTCCGGTTCAAGAAGCTGAGAAAAATAGTTGATCAAGCGAGACTTCATTCAGAAAGCTCAAAATCCCTCTCGGTGCTGTTTCCCGTCTCATCAACAATACTGACCCGGTGCAACCCCGGCTCAGCCTGTATTCCCATCTGATGGTTAAACCTGGTATATCCGATATAGTCATCATCCAGATGCCAGTACAGGATTCTCTGATTATCCCTCACAGCCGCTTCGAAAATAACCTCTCCCTTTTCACCATCAAAAAGTCTGGGTGTCTTCACAACAGCTGAATCTGAGGGAGGATATATAAAAGAGAGCCCCCTGTTCTCTTCATTTTCGCCTTTAAATGGAGGCAGAGGTTTATAATTATTATGAATACGCCTGTAATAGAACTCCTGCACCGGAGGGAGAACAAACCAGTTCTGATGCAGCATCTCACGCACAGGGGTTGAACGGCTATCGACTCTATAAACACCCTCCTTATCCAGATGGATACGCTTATGGTAGGGGCATGTTAATGTACTGACACCTTTCATCGGGATCAGACGTTCTTCAGAGGGGCAGTATGGCCCTGCCTTATACCCACTGATCCTGCATATTTTTTCAAGATGCATTCCCTCCAGAGGTCTGCTGAACCAGTCCTGATCTTCTGATGGTTGATCAGGGATCTGTCTGACCAGATCGAAGAGAAGAGGGGCCGCCGCTTTCAGACCATTGATTCCCGGTCGTCCCTCTCCATCTGCATTTCCGACCCAGACACCCACCGCATACTGCGGAGTGACTCCTATGGCCCAGGCATCCCGCCCTCCCATACTCGTTCCTGTTTTCCAGGCTACTTCCCGGCTATTCTTAAAATTCATCCAGGAGGCTTCAGGACGCACAAGGTTCTTCATGGCTTCAAAGGTAAACCATAATGAGGCGGCATCAGGAGAATCATTCTGCCGGGGTATTATTTCTTCTTCCGGATCATAGCGGAAATCAAAAAAGGGAGCCTTATCGGCAGGATTCTTCAGTCGTCGACC
>NZ_JAQIBL010000255.1 GCF_027859075.1 Oceanispirochaeta sp.
AATGATCAATTTCAAAAGGCAGGATCAAATGATCAATACCCCTTTTTATAATGTGAATTCTGAAGTTGGAAAACTTGAATCAGTTCTTCTTCACAGACCCGGTAAGGAACTCGAAAGGCTGACTCCCCAGTATCTGGAAGAACTCCTTTTTGATGATATCCCCTGGTTGGGCCGCATGCAGGAAGAGCATGATATGTTTGCCGATGCTCTCAGGCAGAGGGGCTGTAAGGTTTACTACTATGACAAACTTCTGGAAGAGATCCTGAAGGATGCAAATGTTAAAAAAGAGTTGGTCCAGGAACTTGTCGTTTTTTCGGGTATCGATCGTTTGAAAGAAAAGGATGCCATCCTGGAACATTTGCTATCCAGGAGTCCTTCCGCCTTAACTGAGATCCTTATCGCCGGTCTCCATAAGAGTGAAATCAGCTACAGAGAGGATCATAGAAGCCTCTCCTATTATATTGCCGATGACTATCCTTTTTACATCAATCCTCTGCCAAACCTCTACTTCACACGAGATCCCGGATCTGTTATAGGAAATGGAATTTCCATTAACTCGATGAAAACCTTCGCCCGGAGCCGGGAACCCATGATTTTGTCTTTTATCAACCGTTTCCATAGAGAGATTAATACTGGTGATATTCCTCAGTGGTACGATTATCATCAAAGCGAATCCATCGAGGGAGGCGATATTCTTGTGTTGAGCAAGACCGTCCTGGCCATTGGCTGCAGCGCCAGAACCTCGGCGGTGGCTATTGAGAAAATAGCAGAAAATCTCTTTCGTTCCGGATCTTCCATCGAGGAGATACTTGTCATTCAAATACCCTTTAAGAGAGCCTATATGCATCTGGATACGGTATTTACCATGATTGATAGGGATAAATTCACTATATTTCCCGGAATCGAGGGGGATATAAAGGTCTTCAGCCTGAAGAATCCTTCCCGAAAAGAAGGTGGATTGAAGATCAGCCACCGGGGAGACTTGAACAAGGCCCTCAGCAAGGCCCTGAAACTGAATCAGGTCCTGATTATTCCCAGCGGCGGAGGGGATAAGATCACGGCGGCGAGAGAACAGTGGAATGATAGTACGAATACACTGGCAATCTCCCCCGGAACCGTTGTAACATACCGGAGAAATACCGCCTCGAATGACTCCCTGCGGAAAAATGGGGTAGAGGTTGTTGAAATTGAAGGATCAGAGCTTGTTCGCGGACGGGGTGGACCCCGTTGTATGAGCATGCCCTTAAAAAGAAATGATATTGAATAAAACCATTTTGAGAGTTGAAGGAGAATAATATGGCTGTCAATTTAAGAGGAAGACATCTGATTACACTGAAGGATTTTACTCCTGAGGAAATCCGTTATCTACTGGATCTTTCCCTTGATCTGAAAAGAAAAAAAAGAGCCGGGATCAGAGGGAACCTTCTGGACCGAAGAAATATAGTTCTGCTTTTTGAAAAGGCATCGACAAGAACCCGTTGTGCCTTCGAAACCGCCGCCTTTGATGAAGGAGCTCAAGTTACCTTCCTGACAAACAGTCAGATGGGAAAAAAAGAGTCTGTTGAAGATACGGCAAAGGTTCTGGGACGGTTTTACGATGGTATCGAATTCAGGGGATTCAAGCAGGAAACCGTGGAAGATTTGGCCCGATATGCCGGGGTTCCCGTGTGGAACGGACTGACTGACCTCTACCATCCAACACAGATCCTGGCTGATTTTCTGACCGTGATGGAGCACTGCGACAAGCCCTTGAATAAGGTCAAATTCGTCTATGCAGGTGACGCTAGGAACAATATGGGGAACTCCCTGATGATCGGCGCGGTTCAAATGGGAATGCATTTTGTAGCCCTGGCACCTAAAGAACTCTTTCCCTCAAAAGAACTTGTGTCCGAAATGAAGGAAATTGCCAAAGAAACCGGTGCTGTTATCGAGCTGTCAGAGAGTCTGGATGCAGTGAAAGGGGCCGATGTGATTTATACGGATGTCTGGGTTTCCATGGGTGAAGAAGCTCTCTTTGAAGAAAGAATCAAACAGCTGAAACCCTACCAGGTGAACATGGATATGATCAAAAAAACCGGCAACAAAGATGTTCTTTTCATGCATTGTCTTCCCGCCTTTCATGATACCGAAACAGATGTTGCCAAGGATGTGAAAGAAAAGTTTGCTCTGGATTCAATGGAAGTGACGGATGAAGTCTTCAGAAGCAGGCATTCCGTGGTTTTCGATGAAGCGGAAAACAGAATGCATACCATCAAGGCTGTCATGGTGGCTACGATCGGCAATCTCTGAGTCATTAAGGGGAAATAAAAAAACCGATGGACTGTGAGGTTCATCGGTTTTTTGGGCCCATTGCGAGTCAGAGCCTGAGTATCCGCCTGCCGAAGGCAGACTCCACAATCGAAGAAAGGGCTCTATCGTCGATCCAGCTCTTATCCGGGATTCCTGAGATATCCAGAGCCAGCATCCGGGTCGAATCGGCTATCATTTCCATGGCCATGTGGGCCTCCCGGAAGGTCAGGCCTTCTCCTTCCGCATTAATCACATCCGTACTGAGGCGGGCATAAAATCCTTCTGTACCTGTCGTAATCTTCCGAAGGCTGTTGATCATGATCTCCCTCATCCCCAACAGGTCTATGTCTTCCATGGTATAGGCCTGAATGCCTATGTTTCTGATGATTTCAACTTCTGATTTATCGGCTTCTCTCAGGCCGATGATCACCGTATTCTCGGGTGATACGAAGGACGAAAGGTCAGATTCTGAATCTAATAATCCAAATATTTTTGAGAGAAATGAGAACTTGTTGTTTCCAATGTTTTCTCTGTGTAATGAGGCATAAGGTGACAGGATTATCAGTCCTGTCTGTCTAAAAAAATGGGTCAATCCTTTTATTGAATCATAGGTTTTATTGATCTCTCCGCCAATAAAAGGACGCTTTGAATGTTCTACAATTTCCAAGATTAATTTTTCATTAATATCCGATTTATTGACCTCATATTTATAACCCAGATCTTCCAGATGTTTGAGTAAGTTCTCATTGAGGAAAAGTGGCGAGTTTCCCAGCATAACGATCGGTTTTTTTTCCATTTCAGTCCCGCCTTTGTTGAGGGGTGTTTTTCTAACATAATTGGAAGTCATGGCAGCAAGGAGAGCCCCATAGTTCATGTTGAAACATATCTGGTCGCCCAGTTTGACCGGGGATTTTGTCAGTGAGACATCCACCAGAAGATGATCACTGGACGCACCCAATATGGTGATGTTTGTATCCTCAGGGATCAGTTTATCTACGAGGATATCTTCTCTTCCCACACTGAGAATCCCCCGTAATATTTCTCCCTTCTCCGTAAAAACAGGTTTTCCTCCAAAGGCATCCAATCCGGTTTCTCCGATGGGAACAGAAGGCTTCTTCTTCAATTCTATCAGTTCGGCGGATAACTGGAAGGCATCACAGCTGCAGCCGGGCCAGATGGTTCCATTGACTGTTTCACGTCCCAGGACTATGGCCTCACCGATTCTGAGATGATTGATCCTTTGAGGCATTTTTCCACTGGCCAGGAGGGGGAGAGAGGAGGAATTGCCGCCGGAAATTATTTCCAGTGTTATCTGAAAGGTCTCTTCGATCTCTTCGGCGAAGCCGACAAGCTGTTCCATATTGGTTTTGGTGGGTAGGACTCCTCCAAAACAGGTCAGGTTGGTTCCGATGCCCGCGATCCTGATCCCCTTGAATCTCATCACTTCGGCAGCTGTATCCATCAGATCCCGGGGCCAGATGCCTTCCCGCAGATCTCCCAGATCCACCATCAGAATGATCTTATGAATTTTTCCTTTTCTGAGGGCGGCTTTCGAGAGGGATCTGATCACCGAGAGCTCCGAATTAAGGCTGATATCGGCATGAGCCACGATTTCATCCACCTGTGAAAGAGGAGGTATCCGCAGCATTATCATGGGTGCATTGATGCCGCTGGCCCTCATGCGCCTTATGTTTTCCACCCGGGATTCACCAAGGCTGACGACTCCTCCCTCCAGCATGGCCCGGGCGACAAGGGGCATGCCGCAGGTTACTTTTGTCACCCCCGTTACAAGGACTCCCCGTTCCCGGCAGAACGTAACTATCGCCCTGGTTTTGGACCTCACTTTATCGATATCTATAAGTATTTCAGGACCCGCCATGGGGCACTCTCCTGGTCTGATTTTCTGCCTGATAAAAGGAAAAGAGCCGGGCGGCTGCTTCGGGATACTCCCTGCTTAATACACCCAGGGAAGCCATAATGTAGGACGAATCGATCAAAACCCGGGGGAGGGCCTGGGGTAAAAGATCTTTTTTATGTCCTTGAGTGAAAACTTCTGTCAAAAGGGAGGCTCCCGTATCCAATCGGGTCAGGGCTCCTCCTGTCCCGACAATGGTGGTAATGGCCGTCAGATCCCGTCCTTCGGATCCTGTTTTTTTGCCCTGGGCCATAAAGGAATCACGGTACTTTCCCACATGTCTGTGGAGGGCTGTTTTCAGTGCCGTGAAAGTCAGTTCGCTGACCAGGGCTCCCTCCTGAGGGTTTTTGGGCAGGGCGTTCAGGGCCAGGACAGAGTCTTCCAGCTCTTCTTCTTTTATGCCGCAGATCCGGGTCATCCTTTTTTTATCAGAGAGGGCAAACACATTCATCCGGTTGATAAACACACCCAGATCGCCTTCTACGGTGCGTTTGGCCCGGGGCTCAGGATACAGTTGAATCCGGTTTACATCATCGCTTCCTTCTGTGACTGAATGGACATCCGTTGTCGCCCCTCCCACGTCAAATGTGATCAGATCACCCAGATTTTCTTTCAATAAAAGAGATGCTTCCATAACGGCTCCGGGAGTCGGAAGGATGGGACCATCTACGAGGGAGCGGATTTTATCCATTCCCGGGGCATGGACGATGTGTTCTTCAAAGATGGTCTGGATAATTTTTCTGGCAGGCTGAACCTCCAGGCGGTCAATCCCCGGATACACATTCTCAACGATATACAGAGGGGAACCAGTGTTTTGAAAGATCTCGCCAATCTCCTCCCGGTTTTGAAGGTTCCCGGCATAGATCACCGGAATATCCAGCTTCAGGAGGGCAATTTTTTCGGCATTGTACAAAGCGGTTTCCCGCTCTCCATAATCCACTCCCCCGGCGATAAGGATGATATTGGGCCTGTTTTCATGGAGTTTCTTCAAATCACTTCGGCTCATTCTGCCGGCTGTGATCTGATGAATATTGGCGCCTGCACCCAGGGCGGCCTCTTTTGCGGCCCTGACCGTCATGTCATACACAAGGCCGTGGACGCTCATGCGTAGACCCCCGGCAGCACTGCTGGAGGCAAGAAATCGGTCCCAACTCAGATGATCCGTTTGCAAATGGCTTTTAAGGTCGTCCATGGCCGCATTCAGACCGACCGTGACATCCCCCTCGAGAACGGTGGTCCGGAAAAATCCCTGCCCCTCAAGATGGGGATTGTCCGTACGGATGCCGCTGAAGGCATTGACCACTGTGGTGGTACTCCCTATTTCGGCGCACAGAACATCGACTCTCATCTACAGGCTCATCTCTTCACGGCGTTTTACCAGGAAGGTGGCATTCATGGTCCCGTTGGACCCCCGGCCGAATCCCTGATCCATGCCGTTTTTCCGGGCCAACTCGGGAGTTACCTGAGTTCCCCCGGCAATCAGGATAATTTTGTCCCGTATGCCCTTTTCTATACAGGCATTATGGATTTTCTTCATATTTTTATAATGTACATCATCGTGGCTGATGATGGTGGAAATCAGGATGGCCCCGGCATTCAGCTCAATCGCCGCATCCACCAGTTTATCAACGGGGCAGGATGTACCCAGATAGTGGACCTCGATGCCGAAACCTTCGATGCCTCCGTGCTTGATGTCGAGGATTTCCCGGAGTCCCACTGAATGCTCGTCTTCTCCCACCGTGGCGGCCACCACTTTCAGGGGTTTTGCCTTGATGGCTGCACATATCTCTTCAAAACTGAGGATTTCCGGCTCGGGAGGGATGACCAGTGTATCCAGATTGATAGAGTGTTGAAACTTGCCTTTTATCTCTACACGAGTGCCTTCGGCAGCCTGCATCACCTCGCTGTGTATGACCTCCACCTCTGTCAGGCCCATTTTTTTTCCTACTTCTATGGCCGCAAAGGAGGCGGTCCGCTCATCTGTAGGCAGAAACATGGTGGTTTGAACCACGCCGTCTCCCAGCCACTCCATTTCGGGTTTGACGATGTTCTTTTCCCTGTAGTCCCGGTTCTCCTCCATCCGGACTCTTACATTGTCCACATCATCCAGCTCATCGATGTAGACGATCTTTTCCGGCTGCTCGAAGGTTCCGCCTCCTATCAGACAGGAAGGGTCCCTGACTGCTTCTTCACCGTAGGGTTCCAGGTTGTTGTAACCGAAGTGGGCCGTGACAGGGGCCATATAATCTTCAGCCCGTTCATACACCGTACCCGCTCCGACCCCGCCGTTTCTATGCCGGGTGATGGCATCGTCATTCCGTTCGGGGTAGTATCCCGAGTCCACAAAGAATCCCTGTTCCACCGCACTGAAATATCCGCCGACTTCCACCATCTCTTCCAGATAGAGAACCGCCCGTTCTTTCAGCTCCCGCACTTTCTGGGCCAGTTCGCCCTTATCCCTGCGGATCTGTATCATTTCCATCAAACCGTCCATGCCGGCAAAGGCCTGCCTGGCCGTGTCGGTGCCCTCCATATTATAGATGTGCCAGGGAACATTCCGTCCCTCATCGGGGGTGATGGTGGACTGGATTTCCGCACGGGTCAGCTTGGAAATCAAGAGGTTCAGTGTATGAGTGACCGTGGCTTCCCTGGTAGAGGACCCCATATATTTTGTGTTTTGCTGAGCCCGCATCCTGTACTCTGAAAAGAGTTCTCTCAGGGCCACCGCATAGGGCAGATCCAGACGCATACAGGGGGCGGGGGGAGCCGTGGGAGGAACCGTGGAGAGGCAGATGTTTTCTTTTTTCATTCCCGCCTTCACCGAGAAGATGGAGTTGAGACCGTGCTGTACCATCAGTTCGGGCATGACCTTCCAGGCATCCCGGGCTGTAGCGTTGGCGTTGTGGGCTCCGTCTATCTGGGCCATACCTGCCCAGGCCATGACCCTTTTGGCCGCAGCCGCATCCACAAAGCTTCTGACCATGTTGATGTTGCGGTACAGAACATTGTACTGAGGGTCCTGGTGGGCCCCGTTGACCCCTTCCTCGGCAAAGAGGACGGCAATCTCCGGCCCGGCTACACCGCTCACATAGGAGTGGTAGTTGATGGGTCTGCCAATTTCATCTTCTATCAGATCCAGAGCCTTTCGCTGGGCCCGGAGTTGCTTCCGGGAGATCGGCACTCCGCCGATGCCCTGGGGAGTGCCTTCGATCAGGCCGTCCATATGACTCTGACCGGCCGTCCGGATGACCATCAGATGGTCTGCTCCATGCCAGGCGGCCATGCGCATCCGGCGGATGTCATCCTCGAATCGGCCGGAGGCAATCTCGGTGGTAATTGTACTCGTGGACTGGGGGTCAATGTCGTTGAAAAAGTGTCCGGCAGGCAGGGGCTGGCCCTGTTTGAGGTTTTCTGAGGTATCATAATACTCGAACTTGCCTATCTGCCTTTTTTCACCCGATCCCTTCCGCCAGACCCAGTTTCTCCGTCGGGGCCGGTAATTTTCAAGATTCTTCAGTATCTCTGGAACATTCAGTTTTTCATTTTTTATCAGTGGTTTCATCTGCTCCCTGCCTGAAAGAGAAGTTCTGTCTCATCCCAGAGTCTGTTTTCTGCCAAGGCCAGACCGGCCTCACGGATTTCCAGATGCCTGGTCCTGGAGAGTTTGATCACCAGGTGGCCTGCTCCGTGTTCCAGAAGACCCCGGTCGATGGCTCCCTGGACGATAGAATGAGCCTCCATGCTGGAAAATCCCATCCGCAGGAGGACCGAGCGTTCGATGGACGGGGAGGTATGGCCGGTTGCCATGTCCACAATGGGGTCCATCAACTGCCCGCAGAGTTCCCAGAATCGGCTTTCCAGCTGATCCTCACTCATAGCGGCCAGATGTTGTCTTCTTTGTTGATAATCATCTTTTCGTTCCATTCTTATCCTTCCATTGCCTTGATTATTGATTGTACTTTTTCTATGGATTGCCTGGTTTCATCTGCCAGATACTGCAGATCCTCCTGACTCAGATCCTCCTCACTCAGATAATTGACGCTGTGCTCTGCCAGGCAGTTCCTGATGTAGGAGCGGCGAATCTTGTCCAGATCCAGATCCACCGTCTGAATCATGGAGGGATGTGAGGGCAGAATGATGGATGTTCCCGGAATCTCTTGTGCAGGATTGCCGAAGCGGATGTCTATTCCGTTGTCCCGGGCAAAGGAGAGCTGAGGCTGGATGTGTTTTCCCGCGCCGGTGTATTCGGTTTCCTGTACCAGGATCATCTGATTTGCATCCATCTCCCTTGCGATGGAGAAGGCTGCCGCCAGAGAGATATTTCCGGCGGGACCCCGTTCCAGTCCCTCTATCTGAGCCAGGGTCTCGGTCATATAAAAGACCTCTCCCTGACGGACAGTCACATAGCGGTCCAGATAGCGCAGGGGCCTTCCCGCTGAGCGGGGAACATCGGAACGGTCGGGATTCGTGGCAAAGGGGATACCGAAACCCGTATGTCCTGTGGTGAAGGATTTTCTATTGAACTGCTTGTCACTGGCCATATGCAGGCCTTTGAGGTCCACGCTTGCCCCGATGATTGATGTCTCCGGGGCTCCTGCCTTGATGAGTCCTCTGGCTGTCCCGGTGACATTTCCGCCGCCTGCCGTTGTAATCACAACCGCATCGGGATTCCTGCCGCACTTTTCCTTCATCTGCTGTGACAGTTCGTAACCCAGGGTTTCAACACCGGCGATTCCGAAGGGAGTGTAGAGGGATGCATTGAAAAACCCCGTTTCTTCCAGGAGCTGGAGAAAGGTGTAAAAGAGTTCGGGTCCCACCGACAGTTGTATTACCTCGGCGCCGTAGGCTTCGCATTTTCGGGCCTTTTCGATGATTTCGGGCTGTCCCTTGCCCCGGGAGTCATAGCATTCCTGGAGGATGATGCACTTCAGACCCAGCATGGCCGCCTGACTGGCCACGGCGGCTCCGTAGTTGCCGCTGGTCGCCGCAATAACACCCTTAAAGCCCAGTCTTTTGGCATGGTAGACACTGACAGCCGCCCTGCGGGCCTTGAAACTGCCCGAAGGATTCACTGCTTCATCTTTGAGGAATATCCGGGCACCCTTTCCCCGGGGAGCCGTCCTTCGGCAGAGGGCTGTCAAGTTTTTCAGTTCATAGAGGGGGGTCTGTCCCACCCCGGTTTCGGTCTGGATCTTTTGAATGTCCTGGAGGGAGTAGCCGATATCCTTCATCAGGACTTCAAAATCAAAGGCCACAGATCCCGACTCATAACGGCTGTAATCGATGCCTACAGATTTTTTCATGATTTCACCCTTGCGGGCCATGAGTGATTCGTAGGGACTATGATTCATTATCAGACTCCTCGGGGGCTTCCTCTGCAGACAGAATCTGTCTGATCTGACGGCCGATCTGAAGGATTTCGGGGATACAATGTCCCCAGCCGTGGCTGTATTGAGGATTTATTTCAATAAGGGTTCCTGTCATTCTGCGTCCGATGATGGTCTCTATCTCTACTTCTTCTCCTGTCTCTGCCGTTTCCAGGAGGAGAAAACCCTTGTCCCACATCTCCAGGGGGACTTTTTTTGTATCCTCCGGATTCTGAGAGGCTCTTTCCGGGGGAGAGAGAAGGATCTTATGAATTCTAACCCAATCTCCTTTTACGGACTGCATATCAAATCCCTCATATCCCCCATGATGGCCCGTGGAACGGGCAGATCAATCATGGTTTTCAATCCTGGATGTGAATTGATCACATGTGGAATCATATTGACGCACATGGCAATGGTGCCGATTCCTCCGGGAATCTCGGGTTTGATCGCCATGGATATGTCGGGGGTTCCCTTGATGCGGATGTAATCTCCTGTCTCGGTGCCTTCCAGCTGAGGTTCTATCTGCTGGGGGTGGATCATTCGGATTTTTTCTTTTCCGTCGACAAAACCGGAACCTTTCATACTGGATCCGGCGATGTTCCCCGGCTGAACTTCCGCATACTGTGTTTTACGGTAAACCGAGGAGACAATCGGCTCCATCGACTGCCTGACAGGTTCGCTGAGTTTCCATCCAATGGCGCGGGAGATCATTCCCACGGATTCATTAAACCCCACATGTCCGGCCAGGGTCTTGTCTTTGACTCCCTGAGCAAATTCTGAGGGAGTGAGGCCTACTCCCTGTTCTTCCATGACGGCAGGGCCGAAGGGGGAGAGGCTGTTGATCCGTTCTGCTTCAATCTCCTCCACGTCGATACAGGCCCCGGTGAGGGCCACCACAAGGAGATCCATGATGAGGCCGGGATTGATTCCGGTTCCCAAAACAGTGACCCCGTTGGCCTTGGCAATCTCATCCAGTTTCGCGGTCAGTTCGGGTTCCGAGGCCAGAGGGAAGGCCATCTCTTCGGCAGTGGAAATGACATTCAGTTTCTCTTCGAGAAGGTATTGAATCTTGGGAAAGGCTTTGTCTGTAAAGGAGTCTGTGGCTAGAAGAGCTATGTCTGCTGGATGTCCCTGCAGAACCCGGGCAATATCACTCTGAAGGATGACATCCTGACGGTCGCCTTTCTCGACCCCGCAAAGATCAAAAAGGCTTCTGCCCACACGGTCGGGATGCATGTCGCAGACCCCGCATATCTCGACCCCTTTCTTCTTGAGGAGCATCCGGGCCATACCGCTGCCCATGGCACCGAATCCCCATATTATGACTCTGATATTTTCCATTATTCAATTCCTTTCCATCAGATCTGTGTATTTTTAATTCTACCATTACTACTGTAATAGTAACAACAAATATTTTTCAATTTATTCTCACTTTAAAGAGGATCAAAAATCATAGCAGCTATTGAATTTATTCGGGGTAAACACGAAAATGAAGCAGTGATTACAGATGTTGCAAATCTGAATGATGCGGTGGAAGGCCATGTCCTGACCATCATCACAGCATTTTAATTTTTCGGGGGCAGACCAGCGTGCAGGCAGAAAATAAAAGAGCGACAAGAGCCGTCATCCATCTGGACCATATCATCCATAATCTGGAGTGTATAAAACAGCTTACCGGGGGAGATAAGAAGATTTGTATCGCCGTAAAAGCCGATGCCTACGGCCATGGAGCCCTGGAGATTTCCCGGAAAGCCCTGGACTGGGGTGTCGACTTTCTGGCAGTCGCCACGGTGTATGAGGGAATCATACTGAGGAAGGCAGGTATTGATGCTCCCCTTATCCTCTTCGGCTTTGCCCTGGATGAGGAAATCCCCGAGATTGTGAGTCATGGATTCACTCCTTTTGTGGGTGATGCAGCCTATGCGGCAAGACTGGATGAGGAGGCTTTCAGACAGGGAGTCATTCTCAATGTTCATATGAAAATAGATACAGGAATGGGCCGCATCGGAGTCAGCCCTGAGGGAGCTCCTCTTCTGGCCGAAAATCTGGTGGAAATGAAGAACCTGAAACTCGAGGGAGTCTGTACACACCTTCCTGTCTCTGACAGTCCTCTAGAGGATGATCTCCATTTCACAGAGGAACTGATTGGCCTCTTAATCAGAACCTTTGAGGCCGTCAGGGCCAAAGGAATTGATCCCGGCATCATTCATGCGGCCAATTCGGGAGCCATCATCACTCACCCGGAGGCTCACTTTGATATGGTCCGTCCGGGAATCTGTCTCTACGGATACTATCCGGACCATAGAATGGTAAAAACAGTTGATTTCAAGCCAGTCATGGATTTGGTTTCAAGACTTTCCTTTCTCAAGAAGGTTCAAAAGGGGAGTCCCATCTCCTACGGAAGAACCTGGCTTGCTCCGGAAGATACCTGGATTGCCACGATTCCTGCGGGCTATGCCGACGGATACAACCGTCTTCTTTCATCCCGGGGGAGGGTCCTGGTGAAGGGGAAGTCCTGTCTTGTTACCGGACGTGTCTGTATGGATCAATTTATGATCGATTTGGGAGCCGAAACAGAGGCGGTTTTATTTGATGAAGTCCTCCTCTTCGGTGGGGCCGAGGGAGGCATGACGGCGGGAGACATCGCCGCATTGGCCGGCACCATTCCCTATGAAATAACCTGTAATATCAATAAAAGAGTGCCCAGGGATTATAAAGTTAGTGGCCGTACTTTTTTCTGAGATTTTCAAAGTTCCTGCCGAAGAACTCTTCTACCTTCTCTCCCAGGGAATGACTCACCTCGGCGATATAGAAATCATGGATGATGTATCCTTCTATGGATTTAATCAGTCCCTTGTTCCGGGTCCATACGGCCTGGCAGGGCATGACCCCTCCCAGGCTTCCTGTAATACAAACCTTTCCGTCTATGACGAGGTCCAGGGAACGGCCGACTTCATGGATGTCATCCAGTTTTTCGATGCTATGGGTGTAGACCTCACCAAAGTCGGGTTTCGCCTCTCCATAGAGGAGGATATTGATTTTGACACCCCGGTTCCGGGCCTTTCTCAGACAGTCTTCCAGTATCATCAATTCCTCATCCCAGAGACCGATAAAGATGATTGATTCAGACTCCTCTATGAGTAGAGCGGCCATTTCGACGGCTTCAGTCTGACCGGACAGATTCCATACCGGATCAAAATCGGCTGTGAAGTTGAGAGATTCCAGCTGATGCTGAAGTTCCCCTGTGAGTTTTGAATTATTGCGGCGCAGACGTGAAATGAGCTCCTCAGGTGATATGGGAGAGAAAAGCTCCGGGTTGGTTCCCTTGGAAGTGAAATAACATTTTTTTATTAGACGTCTGGTAATATCGTACACCCGGGAGTGAGGCACTCCCGAATTCTTTGATATGTTGTAAGCACTCAGGGGGTGATCATTGATCAGGGTCATATACACCTTACCCTCGTACTCGGTAAATCCAAGATCTTTGAGATTACTTAATATTGCTTCTGTTTCTTTTTCAGTCATAGTTGTGTTTTAACATCATAGCTCCCAGTTTGTACCTTGTCCACAAGGACTGTTTTCAGAAGGGGAGGAGCTTGTTCGGAACTGTGTGTATATTTCGTCCTTCCCTCTGGTCAAGATTCTTTTAAGCAGCTGACCCGGTTACGGCCTTGCCTCTTTGAGAGATACATGGCCTGATCTGCTTTTTTTAATCCTGAAGAAAGGGTTGTTTTATTTAATATGAACTCTGTCAGTCCAAGACTGATGGTTATTTTAATGTCCTCCGACGGAGAGGGCAACACCATGTTTTCGATGGCTTCCCGTAAGCGCTCTGCCACTTCATTGGCTGCTTCGCTGCCGGTTTCCGGAAGCAGAATGACAAACTCTTCTCCTCCCCAGCGGGCGAAAAGATCAATTTCACGCAGTTTTTCCTGACATGTCCTGACCATGGCTTTTAATACCATATCTCCCACATCGTGGCCGTAATTGTCATTTACATCTTTAAAATGATCTATATCTATCATAATCAGCGAGATGGCGGAGTTGTACCGTTTGGTTCGGATCAGTTCATTTTCGGCAAGCCAGGTAAAATGGCGGCGATTAAGAATGCCTGTAAGGGTGTCTGTGGTGGCAAAACGCTCGAGTTCTTTTTCCATTTTTCTCTGTTCTGTCATGTCCCGGAGAACCAGAATCCGACCCATGGAATAGTTCTTTCGATCTATAAGAGGGGATCGTCTGATGTCATAAAACATTTCATTCCCTTCTTTTATCATTTTGATTGTGTCGAGTTGTTCCTTTGTATTCAGGAAGACTTCAACCAGCTCGGGTTTATCCTTAAACAGGTCGCTGACACTGCAGCCGACAGCATCCTGAGAAGGAAGTTCCAGAATCATTTCAGCCGCTGGATTGAGGTCTCCCACTCTGCCATGATTATCCAGTATCATTACACCGTCGCTCATGTTTTTTAATACTTCACTCCGGGCCACAGGGATCAGGTCAAGGAGTTTATTCCTGCTGAAAGCCCAGGAAAGGAGAAATGCAGTAAAGGTATACATGAGGGGGGTTAAATCGTAAATGGGCAGGGGAAAGAGGTTTAAAAGGTATGTGATGTTACCGAAATAAGGAATTGCCATGCCCAGGAGAATGGCAACATATTGTTTTTTATTGAGGACTGGGGATGTATGATAGGATTTCAGTATCACCGTGGCCGACCATATGGCCAGAGCATAGGCATAAAGGGCCCAGATCTTGAAAACCGGACCATAACTCAAGACCATGACCCTGATAGGCCCGGACTCTTCAATCCAGTAGTCAGTGTAGAAGAGATGATGCCCTGCATCGGTCCATACCATAAAGATTGTAAAGAGGGGTATCAGGAAAAGGGCCGCATAATAGCGACGCCTGGTAAATATACTTCTCCCCGTATATTCATAGCTGAATATGAAGAAAAATGTGGGGACCAGGACGATAAATATATATTGAAAACTGCAGATAAGCCGGCGGGTTTCCAGGTCCAGGTCAAACCAGATGAGCCCCTCCAGTATAGACCAGATAGATATGCTGATAATCTGAACCAATAAAGAGAAGGCGCCCCTTTTTTTCCTGTATCTCAGGATATAGAAAGCCAGGAGTATATTAATGACAGCAGATATCAGATAAGGAAACCAATAATAGATCAGCATATCCATTCTCTCACAGGTATTAATAAAAGAGTGTTTATTGTATCAGGATCTTCTTCTTTTCAAAAGTTCTCAAAGATACAAAACATTAAGGTCTTTTATTCTTCTTAGCATAGGCTATCACCGTATCAATATCCAGAAAAAGGCAGGACTCTTCTTCAATCATCTCATTCTCACGCGAATTGAGGAGATCCTTCTTTTGAAGATCCCTGATGATGATTTTCAGCTTTTTTAAACCCGATGCGTCTACTATGGGAACATATCGGAACCTCAGAATCAGGATGGTCTGAGGTCTTTGTTGAAGTTTAAAGGAAGGGACCCGAATCAAAGAACATGGGGCCACCACCTTTCATATACATCTACATCAGATAACGGAAATAAACATAAGCACTGGATACCATAAGAGAGCAGACCATGACGACCATACCGTATTTTGTGAACTCCATAAAGCTGATCTTATAACCGCTTCGCCCGGACAAGCCGGCACTCACGACGTTGGCTGAAGCTCCGATCAGGGTTCCATTTCCGCCCAGACAGGCTCCGATGGCCAGGGACCACCATACGGGATCGATATTTGTTCCCATATCCAGACTCAACCGTTCCACAAGGGGAATCATTGTAGCTACATAAGGAATGTTATCCAGGAAGGCAGATAAAAACCCGCTCACCCAGATGATGGATTCGGAGGTGATAAACATATCTCCATGGGTTAAAACCAGATATTTTTCTGCCAGGAAGTTGATGACCCCCAGGTTCACAAGTCCCCCTACCATGATAAAGAGGCCTATAAAGAAAAAGATTGTGGACCATTCCACTTCGTTGAAGAATTCCTCAACATCATCGGATCCTGCGAGCAGCATCAGGACGGCAGCTCCCCCCAGAGCGATCGTCGAAGGGGCTAAGCCTATGACACCGTGAAGGAGAAAGAAGAGAAGAACCAGAAAAAGAACCACAAGACTCTTGATCAGAAGTGTTTTGTCTTTTATGGAAGCATTCTCATCAAAATCCATTATACGGGCCCGCCGCTCCATGCTCACTTTTAAATCTTTCTTGAAAAACAGGAGAACCAGGCCGGAATGCATGACCATCAGGATCAAAGCCAGTGGCCCCAGATTAATCAGGAAATCTGTAAAACCAAGGTTGGCTGCACTACCGATCATGATGTTGGGAGGGTCACCTATCAGGGTAGCCATTCCGCCGATATTGGAAGCCAGGGCGGAACTGATTATAAAGGGAATGGGATTGAGTCCTAATTCCACAGAGATCAGGATGATCACAGGTGTCAGGATCAATACGGTTGTTACATTGTCCAGCAGGGCGGAAAGCAGGGCGGTGATCACAGAAAAAAGAATCAGAATCTTTACGGGATCTCCATGGACCACCTTAGCCGATTTAATGGCAATATATTGAAACAGACCTGACCGCTTTGTGATGCCTACAATCACCATCATACCAATCAAAAGAAAGATGACATTCCAGTCAATTTCTTCATAAGCCATCTTTTCATTGAGAATACCCAGGGCAATGAACAGTACTGCTCCCAGGAGTGCCAGTATGGTTTTATTTATGACTTCCAGAGAAATCAAAATGAAAATGAGTACAAAAAAGAATACTCCAAGGATTATTAGAATCATATCAGGCTCTCAATACTTTTTTGAGAATATCAGTTTCACTGACCATTCCCACCAGTTTTTTGTCTTCGATCACAGGAATATGACGGACACCTTTGGTTGTAATCATCATCACCGCTTCGATGATGGATCCTCCCTTGGCAATCTTTCGGCTGGGGGGTCTCATAATCTCCTGGACCAGGATTCTGTCTTCCTCCCTCAATAGGGCCTCAAAGGGCTCCAGGGTTTTCAGGAAACTGACATCACCCAGACGTTTGACATAATCTGGAATTCCCTTGGAAAAGAGATCCTTGATGGTGACCTCGCCGATTTGAACGTTGTTTTCATCGACCACAGGGATATAACTGAGGTCCTTCTGATAGAAAAGGTCAGAAAGTTGGGCTAATGTTGTCTGTTTGGTGCAGGAAATCGGGTCGGGGGTCATGATATCTTCAATGGTGATCTCTTTTTTGATCTGCATTGTATTCAGCTCATCATGGATCTGCTGGGCCGATAATCCCAGGAGGGAGTCCAGGAACTCTTCTTTGCCAAAGTATTTCCCAAGAGAGGAGAGTACGGGCAGATAGAAGGACGATCCGGCCTTGGATGTCAGAAAGAACATGAGAACTTTCACATCTCCCTGATCTGTCTCCAGAGTCTTTGAGGGAACCCACATGCCGATCAGAATATCTTCATATCCGTCTATGCGGCCGTGGGGAATGGCTATGCCCGGAGGCAGGACCGTACCTCCCAGGCTTTCCCTCTCCAGAACAATTTCTTTGATTTTTTCAACAGAAACAGGGAGTTTCTCTTTTTTAGAGAACAGTTTGATGAGGGCATCAACCGCTTCCATTACGGATGCGTATTTATCCCCCGTCAGGATGTACTCTTTTTGAATCAATGAACCAAGTTTCATTATCAGACTTCCTCCATTTGGACTGCTTTTTGTTCAAACTCAGACAGTCTGCGGGAAATGAGCTGCTGTATGCGTCTGTACTCGATGATTCCCATAGCATGTCCGTCACTGTCTACAAGGGGGACGGAGGGAATATTACTTTTTTTAAAGAAACTGTATATCTCGGCGGCACTCGTATCCTTTGTGCACTTGTAAATAACCTTATCCATAATATCATGGGCCAGTAAGAATTTTGATAAGTCAGAAGCAATAAAAGTGTCTTTCAGTTTTTCGATGGAAAGAATCCCTGTCAGCATGCCTTCGGTATTGACCACAGGATAATAGAGATTGTCCCTTTCGGCGAATATTTTCAGAATTCCCTGGAGAGGTTCATTCTCTTTGATCATCGGAATTTCCCGGTCTGCCAGATCCCCGGCCCTGCTCTGGAGAATTAAGTCTTCCTCTGTCACATTCAGACCGACTTCTCCTGACTTGACTACGGCGTATTTAACAAAGGCCGGGCCAATGATCTGAACCACAAAGGTCGTGGCCGTAATGACCAGGATGATTGTATCCCCGATGGGACCCTTGAAGGACTGACCGGCTACAATGGACAGACCGATGGCCACACCCGCCTGACTGAGAAGGCAGAAGGGCAGGTACTTCCTTACCGTTTTGGGAGCCTTTGACAGGGTCGCTCCCAGGATGGCTCCAAAAGCTTTACCAGCAATCCTTCCGACGATATAAACCAGGGCCAGAATGACAGACATGAGGGTCAATCCAGACACATCCAGCTTGGCCCCGACCAATACAAAGAAGAGGATATATACTGGAGGGGTAAATTTTTCGACCAGGTGAAATGTCTTTTTACTTCTCAGGGGAATATGATTGGTCACAAAGAAGCCCAGGCTCATGGCTGCCAGAATCATATCAACCTTCAGTATCTGGGCTGCCCCGATGATCAGAAGTATGGCACCGACAGAAAAAGCCAGAATCTTGTCATCATTCACAAAAGAGCTTATGGCCCGTTTGATGATGGCTCCCGCCAGAAATCCCAATAGTATGGCGGCCCCGATTTCCCAGATAAGCTCCACAAGGCTGTATCCAAGGCTGACATTGCCTTGACCACTTAGCAGTCCGGCGATGCTGGATGCCAGGGCAAAAAGAAGGAGGGCAAAGGCATCATCCATAGCCACAATGCCGAGGACCATGGTTGTCAGGGGACCTTTGGTCTTGTTTTCCCAGAGGACATCCGTGGTGGCTGCCGGTGCGGTGGCAGACGAAATCGCACCCATAAGCAGTCCGAAGGAGATGGCTGTCAATTTATCATTAAAAAATAGAAAACCCATCAGGATCATGAGAATGGAAACGAGGAAGAAGGCGCCCAGTGCTTCCAGTATGAGGATGGTAGAAAACTGCTTTCCGTACTTTTTCAGTGTACTTATTTTGAGTTCTCCTCCGATCATGAATCCAATAAGGCCCAGGGCAAAAGAATTGAAGGGCTGCAGAGCCACCAGAGTGCTGGTATTCACAACATTGAAGCCGGTTTTCCCCAGAATCACTCCCAGGCAGATATACCCGACAACCTGGGGAATCTTCCATTTTTGAAACAGACGGCCCACAAAGGTTCC
>NZ_JAQIBL010000256.1 GCF_027859075.1 Oceanispirochaeta sp.
GCAATCTGCATATAATCAAAAAAGCCCTGAGGAATAACCAGTTTATTGTCTACAATATAAGGTTTATCTCTGAGGTTGAAGATAAACTGCTGCATATCAGAATAACCGGCAAGCAGGTACTTTTCACCCTTGGTCGTTTCTTTAACTTTTTCACCAAGCTCATAAAACTTGTTCAAATCGCTGGTCCATTTGGAAACTTCAGCAGGATCATCTGTTCCCAGAACATCTTTGGCAATACTTCTTCTATAGAACAGGGCTCCGGGAGTCGCCTGCCAGGAGAGTGCTGTGATTTTGCCATCGGCATTACGGCTGGAGTTGGGAACATAGGGGACCAGGTCTTCAACCAGGGCTTCTGCATTATAGGGAGCATCAGAAATGGGTTCCCAGTAACCGGCATCGATAAACTGTTTATAGAACGCCGCTTCTCCGGTGAATGCATCGGGAGTGGCTGAACGGGAACGGAGGGTTGTATTGATTTTGTTCAGGTAAACTTCATCTGCATTGGGGATGACAACAAATTCAACTTCCAAATTAGGATAAACTTCATTGAACATGGTCACCATGTCAGTCAGTTCATCAGTAAATGACCAGACAACAATCTTTCCCGAATAGTCGGCGGGGGTCATCATTTTTACTTCAGCAGCTTCGGCAGCCTTGGGAGCTTCTTCTTTCTTACAGCCAATAAATGACAGGGAAACGAAGGTAACCATCAGCAGCAGTACAGCAGAACTGAATATTCTCTTTTTTGTGATCATTAAGATCCTCCTTGGTAATTTGTACCTACAGATGTCCTGTAGAACCACAGGGCATTCCCTGCTTTTCTGATATTACACCGTGTTTTGGCACAAGTCAAAGGATTTTTTAGCAATTCATACCTTTTGATTGACAGATTTAGGCACAAGATGCATCATATGGAAGAACAACTATAGCAGTTGGTACCATGGAGACAGGAATGAATAAAATAAATAATCCCATATTACCTGGATTTAATCCGGACCCGTCAATTGTAAGAGTAGAAGACACATATTATATTGCCAACAGCACTTTCCAATGGTTTCCTGGAGTACAAATCCATAAATCCAAAGATCTGGCCAACTGGGAGCTTGTAACGCGGCCCCTGGAAAGCACAAAACTCCTGGACATGAAGGGCATTCCCGATCATGGCGGCATCTGGGCTCCCTGTCTATCCTATTCGGACGGAAGATTCTGGCTGATCTATACAAATGTTCACTCCCTGCGGGGAATTTACAAAGACACACCCAACTATCTGACCACGGCCGAATCCATAGAAGGTCCCTGGTCTGATCCGGTTTATATCAATTCCAGCGGCTTCGATCCCTCCCTGTTTCATGATGATGACGGCAAAAAATACTTTATCAATATGATCTGGGACCATAGGCCTTGGAAAAAGAACTCCTTTTACGGCATTGTCATGCAGGAATACTCTACCGGAGAACAGAAACTGATTGGAACACCCGAATTGATTTTTAAAGGGAGTGATCATAGGTTGGTAGAGGGCCCGCATCTGTATAAAAAAGATGGATTTTATTACCTCTTCTGCGCCGAAGGCGGAACCAGCTACGATCATTGTGAAACCGTAGCCCGCAGCAGAAACATCAACGGCCCCTATGAAATACATCCTCAAAACCCGCTGATCACCGCCAGGGACTATCCAGATTCAATTCTCCAGAAAACCGGACACGGAGATATTGTGCAGACCCCTGGAGGAGAATGGTACTTTGTTCACCTCACCGGCCGCCCCTCTCTCTGCGGAGGATTCTGCGTTCTGGGCCGGGAAACAGCGATTGAAAAAATTGACTGGCCCATGGCAGAGTGGCCCCGGATTGCAACCGGCGGCAACGAACCGGCTCTATCTGTACCTTTACCGAAAGGAAGTCAGGACCTGCAGAAGACCCTTCCACCGGAAGAGAGCTACTCCTTCAATGCTCCCCGCCTGGCACAGCCTTTTCAGACACTCCGTGTCCCCCAGAAGGGCAACATGTCCCTTTCGGCAAGACCGGGGTATCTGAGGATGTATGGAAAAGAGTCACTCAGCAGCCTGATCAATCAGTCTCTGGTCGGACTCAGAGTGGATCATCCTGTTTTCACGGCTTCAACTGTTCTGGAGTTTGATCCCTGGAGCTTCCAGCAGTCTGCGGGCTTGTCCGCATATTACGACACAAGCAGTTACTACTATCTTCATATGTCCTTTGATGAAGAAAGGAAACGGGTCCTTCACCTCCAGACATGCCGGCATAAGCAGTTCGAGTACCCCGTTTATAATATCAATATCCCCGACAGTGGAGCCATTCACCTCAAGGTAGAAATTGATGCTGGGGAACTTCAGTTTTTCTGGTCCCTTCAGGGTAAAGACTGGAATCCAGCCGGACCCCGTTTAAAAACCGATGTCATATCAGATGATTTTGAACAGGACCTCCGTTTCACCGGAGCATTCTGTGCTTTATGCTGTCAGGATTTAGCCGGAACAAACCACCCCGCTGACTTTGAAGGAATGAGCATAAAGAGAGGGTGATATAAGGAAGAGTTTTCTGGTAAGATTGCTTTTCGAAAAGGGTTATATAATAATGAAACCGAAATTTGTACAGGTTAAAAACTATCTCCTCAATCTCTTTGAAAGAGAACAGTTTGTGAATGGCAGGCAGCTTCCCACAGAGTTTGAACTGATGGATGAGCTGGATGTCAGCCGGAATACAATCCGGAAAGCAATCCTGGAATTGGAAAATGAGGGGATTGTCAACCGCAAACACGGGAGTGGGACTTTTTTCACGGCTTTAAAAGAAGAGAAATCCAGCAGTGGCGGTCTTATTGGTCTGGGTAATTTCTATTTTATGGATTACATCTACCCCGAAATCATTCGGGGAATCGAAGATACCTTGTACAAATCAGGATACTCTCTGGTTTTAGCAAACTGCAATCAGGATTACTCCAGGGAGTTAGCATCCATCCAGCGCCTTGTAGACCAGGGTATCAAGGGCCTTATCCTGGAACCCTCCCGGAATTTTCTCCTGGATAAGGAACACCCCATGATGAGACTGCTGGGGTCTTTAAAAATACCAGTTGTAGCCACCCACTGGGGAGGGGCCAATACAGACTTTTCCACTGTCACCATCAACGACAAACAGGCAGGATACCAGGCCGTTAAATATCTGTTGGACAAGGGACATGCAAGAATAGGTATGATATATAAAAATGATGTTCAGGCCGCCTGCTTTCGTTACGACGGTTACTGCCGTGCCATGAAAGAAGCGGGGCTGGAAGTCCTTCCGGAACTGATTGTCTCCTACGATGATCAGGACGAAGCCCGGGATAAAAACCAGGGGTATATCTGTACTGAAGAACTCTTTTATAAATCCGGTAAAAATGTAACAGCCCTGTTTTATTTCAATGACAATATTGCCCTTCAGGGTTACGAAGCTCTGAAAGAGTTGAACCTGAATATCCCTGATGATATTTCAGTCATGGGTTTTGACAATTTCCATCATACCCATCTGGTCAATCCGCCATTAACCACTTTTGAACACCCCAAATACAACCTGGGAAAATGGGCTGCCAAAATTCTGATTGATGAAATTGAGCAGGGAGAACGCATGATGCCTATGGAACTGATTTTTGAACCTGTTCTGATAGAGAGAGAGAGTGTTAAGGATTTAACATTACAATAATCAGGTTCCGGTTCTTGTTTTCAGGAATTGTCCCCGCCCTTTTTCGGCCTTGAACTCACCCTCTTCCACAAGAATATTCCCCCGGCTGATTGTCACAGACGGTCTCCCTTTCAGGATCATTCCGTCATAGGGTGTCCAGCCGGCTGTTTCCTGCAATTCCCCGGGAGTCACAGTCCACTCCACATCAGGATCAAATACCACAATATCCGCGTCTTTGCCGATAGCAATCTCGCCCTTTTCCTTCAATCCGAACAGGGCGGCTGGTGTGGTACAGCAGAGGTCTACCCATTCACTCAGAGAGATGAGTTCTTTACCAACCCCCTCGGAATACAAGGCGGAAAAACGGATTTCCATGGAGGGGACTCCTCCGGGGATTTTATTGAAGGCCGAAAGATCCGCCCCTTTTTCCTCCCGGCAGAAGGGACAGTGGTCTGTAGAGACGGTGTCAAACAGACCGCTTCCCAGAGCCTGCCACAACTCTCGTCTTGAATTGTCACTCCTCAGGGGGGGAGAACAGACGGCCAGAGCTCCTTCAACACCCTCCCGGTCATAAAGATCCCGGGTGAGCAGAAGATACTGGGGGCAGGTTTCTGCCGTCACAGCTACGCCTTTCACCCTGGCTTTGGAGATTTCCTCCACCACCTGAGGACAGGACACATGAAAAATATGGACTCTGGACCCGGCCTGACGGGCGATCTGAATGACCCTGGCAGCAGCCTCAGCTTCAAATTCCTCGGGGCGGCTCCGGGGATGCCAGTGGGGACTGGTGTTTCCTTGAGCCAGATTCTCTTCAATCAGGGCACTGATGATATCCCAGTTTTCGGCATGCACAACGGGCAGACCACCGGCCTTACCCACAGCACTCAGTGCTTTATAAAGCTGATCATCTTTCAAGCGCAGCCCATAAGCCATGTATAGCTTAAAGCTGCCGCATCCTGATTCCATAATGCCGGGTATCTGATCCAATTTGCCCAGATCATCCGGGCCGATGGTCATATGCAGCCCGAAATCTATCACCGAACGGGTCTCGGCCAGAGCCTTGCGGTCTTCCAATGCATCCTTAAAGGTCTGGGAAGATTTTGATTCCACAAAATCGATGATACTGGTGGTTCCCCCAAAGGCCGCGGCTCTTGTTCCAGTATAAAAATCATCGGTAGAGACGTATTGTCCTATGGGCATTTCAAGGTGAACATGAGTATCCACGGCCCCGGGAGTGACCAGTTTGCCCCTGGCATCAATGACTCGTTTCCCCTCCAGATCCTGCCCCAGGGCGGCTATTTTACCATCTTTGATACCCAAATCTCCTTTGGATACCGAAGTAGATGTAACAATGGTTCCTTGAGAGATGACGAGATCAAACATTTTATTATTCCTTCAAATTGGACTGATATTTTCAATTATATTGACTCATAATATAAATCAGATTGATCCGTCATACAAATCCGAATACAAAATTCTGACTCCCCTCATCCATCATCCATGCTATTATATTCTAAAAATAAACAGCAAGGACATTATGATGAAATGGCCCTTTACCATCTGGAGGGATTCCGAAGGGATTCCCCATATCAAAGCCGAGAATATTAACAACCTTTACCAGGGATTGGGATACGCCCACGGAATAGACCGGGGAATGCAGATACTCTTTATGCGCCTTTTGGGGCAGGGCCGGGTCAGCGAATTCCTGGATTCGTCAGAAGCATCCCTGGGAGTTGATAAGTTTTTCCGCAAGATGAATTGGCAGAAAGGGATCTCTCAGGAATTGAATTCTCTCAGCCCTGAAAAACGGAATATCATCGAATCCTACACCCGGGGGATCAATCAGGCTCTGAAAAAGTCATTTCCCTGGGAGTTCAAAGTCCTGGGAGTACCTCATGACCCCTGGAAAGGGGAAGATGTATTCCTTCTGACCCGTATGACAGGTTATCTCACTCTGTCTCAATCCCAGGGAGAAGTGGAAACCCTCTTCCTGGAAATGCTGCAGGCTGGTGTATCAATTGAAAAACTGGAAGCCCTTTTTCCCGGCATTCTGGGGGGGATAGATATAGAACTCCTCAAAAAGGTGACAATTCAGGACCCCGTGGTGAATCCTTCAGACCTCTGGTCTATTGGCGCTCCCCGGCTCAGCGCTTCCAACAGCTGGGTCATTTCCGGAGACATGTCAGCATCAGCCGCGCCCCTTCTCTCCAATGACCCCCATCTGGAAGTGAACCGGCTTCCCAATGTCTGGTATGAAGCTGTCATGGAAACAGAGGAACGCTGGGCCATGGGGGCGACCATGCCGGGTCTGCCGGGAATCCTGGTAGGACGTACGGAAGATCTATCCTGGGGGGCCACCTACACCTTTATGGATGCGGAAGATTCCTGGATCGAACAGTGCCGGAATGGAGAGTTTTTCAGAGAAGAAACAGGCTGGCTGCCATTTAAAGTACGGAAAGAGATAATTAAGAGGAAGAAAAAAGAAGACCATACAGAATTTTATTATGAAAATGACCATGGAGTTCTGGGGGGAGATCCATCGGGAGAAGAACAGTATCTGAAGTCAACACGCTGGTCCGGGCAGGATGCGGGATCCGAGTCCATGGATGCAGTACTGGGAATCTGGAATGCCAGGACTGTGGCAGAAGGCATGGACTGCATCGGTCCGGCGGTGATCTCTTTCAACTGGATTTTCGCAGATAACAAGGGGGGCATCGGCTATCAGATGTCTGGAAAACTACCCAAACGGAAAAATGGAACCAGCGGATTTGTCCCCCTGGCAGGATGGAAAAAAGAAAATGACTGGCAGGGGTACGTTTCATACAAGGACCTGCCACGGCAGCTTAATCCTGACTGCGGTTATATTGTCACCGCCAACAATGACCTGAACCACTGGGGAAAAAGCAGTCCTATCAATATGCCCATGGGAGATTACAGAGCCCGACGGATTGAATCTCTACTGAAGGGCCGGAAAGGCCTGAACAACGGGGATATGATAAAGATTCAGAACGACCTCTACTCTCTGGAAGCCGAAGAGTTTATGGCCCTGCTGAAGCCTCTGCTACCCGACTCGGCGAATGGAAAGATTCTAAAAAATTGGGACTTTACCTATGGGGAAGAGTCAAAAGCAGCCTTCCTGTTTGAAATTTTCCTCAAGAAACTCTATACTATGGTGTTCGGGAAAGACGGATTGGGAGAGGCGGCAGAAAGGTTCCTCAGAAACGAAACAGGAATCTACATCGACTTCTTCAGGAATTTCAACCAGGTCCTTCTGTCTGAAGACAGTCCCTGGTTCAACGGCTTATCCAGAGAAAAGATTTTTAGGAAAGCTTATGAAAAAGCGGATAAAGTCTCAGCAGAAGCATGGGGGAAAACGAGAGGATTCACCATGAGTCATATCATCCTGGGAGGTCAGCTGCCTGAATTTTTAGGATTTGATCATGGTCCCCTGCAGCTCCCCGGCGGACGTGCTACGGTCAGACAGGGGCAGATCTACAGAAGTGCCGGCAGGATCACCACCTTTGCCCCCTCCCTGCGAATTATTGCCGACATGAAAACTCAGGTTTTAAGCAGTAATCTGGCAGGGGGAGCTTCTGACAGACGATTTTCTCCCTGGTATAAAAACAGGATAGACGGCTGGATAAAGAACAGCAGCACCCTTATGACAACAGAAAAAGATTACAGGGGAAAAAAGAGGAGATTCTGAGTCCTTTTCTTTCTGATCAAAGAAAACCATACTGTAAAAGCATAGAAGGAGATAAATATGAACAAAAGAACACTAGGTAAAACAGGATTTAAAATTAGTGAGATAGGGCTGGGAACCTGGCAGCTGGGCGGCCGCTGGGGCGAGGATTACAAAGAGGAATCGGCTCAGGGCATTTTAGAATCGGCCATTGATAAGGGAATCAGTTTTATTGATACGGCAGATGCATACAACGATGGCAGAAGTGAAGAGTCAATCGGCACCTTTCTGAAGAACCAGTCCCAGAGGGTTGTTGTGGCTACCAAATGCGGCAGGAAGATCTCACCTCATAACAACGAAGGCTATACTCCTGAGGTCCTGACCCGCTTCGTGGAAGACTCCCTCAAGCGCATGAACCTGGAAACCCTGGACCTCATCCAGCTTCACTGCCCCCCCCAGCAGGTTTACTATCGCCCTGAAATATTTGAGACCTTTGACAAGCTCAAAAAGCAGGGAAAGATACTCAACCTGGGGGTCAGTGTGGAAAAGATTGAAGAAGCGTCCAAGGCTCTGGAATTCCCGAATGTAACAACCATTCAGATCATATTCAACATGTTCCGTATGCGCCCCCTGGATTGGTTCTTCGATCTGGCGGCCAAAAGGAACGTGGGCATTATTGTCCGTGTTCCCCTGGCAAGCGGACTCCTCTCGGGTAAGTTCAACCGCCAGTCCAGCTTTTCTGCCGGGGACCACAGGAACTTCAACCGTGAGGGCCAGGCCTTTGACAAGGGTGAGACATTTTCGGGTGTTCCCTATGAGCTGGGACTGGATGCTGTAGACAGGCTGAAGGCCCTTTTTGGTCAGGATGTCCCCCTGGCACAGATCGCCCTGCGCTGGATTCTGATGCATCCCCAGGTCAGCTGTGTCATACCTGGAGCGTCAAGCCGGGAGCAGCTGGAATCCAATGCAGCGGCATCATCCCTTCCGCCTCTGACCGGCCCCCAGATGCAGGGGGTACGGAAGATCTACGATGATCTTATTAGAAATCAAGTCCACCAACTCTGGTAGGAGGGTTTTCAATTAGCCCTGAAGACAAAGTGTAGAATATCGGACTCTTTTGTAGTTTTTAGGACTAACCGCCATTTGAAAACCGGTGATAAACTGAATTAAGTACAGATTATAAAGGAGTTTTCCAATGAGAAACAAATCTATTCTTATCGTTTTGATTCTTGCTCTTATGACCACTATGGCTTTCGCTGCAGGTCAGAAAGAAGCAGCGACTTCCCAGGATTTGAAAATTGTTCTTCTGGTCAAAAGTCTTGGTAACGGTTTTTTTGAAGCCGTAGCAGACGGTGGAGTTGAAGCGGCCAAAGAACTCGGCAACGTCGAATCCATCTACATGGGTCCCAGTTCTGCAACAGCAGAAGGCCAGATCGAAATCATCGAAACCTTGATTGCTCAGAAAGTGGACGGTATTGCCATTTCAGCCAATGACCCCGACGCTCTGGTTCCTGTTTGTAAAAAAGCAATGAAAGCCGGTATCCGGGTCATCTCTTTTGACTCGAATGTATCCGCCGGTGGTAGAGAAGTGGCTCTGGCACCTTCTGATTCCAAGCTTATCGGTACACAGCAGGTACGCCTTATCGGTGAACTCATCGATTTCAAGGGTCAGATTGCCGTTCTTTCTGCAACAGCTCAGGCTACCAATCAGAATGAGTGGATCGGTTTTATGTATGAAGCCATGAAAGATCCCGCCTACAAAGATATGGAAATCGTAGAAGTTGTATACGGTGACGACGCAGCAGACAAGAGCTACAGAGAAGCTGTTGGCCTCTTTGAAAAATATCCCGACCTGAAAGGTATCATTTCTCCCACAACAGTAGGTATTCTGTCTGCTTCCAAAGCCATCGAAGACGAAGGTAAGAAAGGAAAAGTACAGATCACCGGTTTGGGTCTTCCTTCAGAAATGCAGCACTACATCGAAAACGGAACCTGTGGACAGATGGCTCTCTGGAATCCGGTAGACCTCGGTTATTCAGCAACCTATATCCTGGCCAGATTGATTTCCGGTGATGTAGCTGGAAAAGCCGGCGACAAGATTGATGCCGGTAAAATGGGCACCATCGTTATCGGTGAGGGTGGAAACTCCATCATGGGTGAACCCTTTGTATTCAACAAAGATAACATTGCCGACTTTGCCTCGATCTTCTAGATCACACCCTTCATAAAGATTCTTTAAACCCGGGAGGTTTCGGCTTCCCGGGTATTTCAAAAAAAATATAAAATATGGTCAGTTCATCTGATTTAAGAGTTCTTCTGAACACATTCAGATCTGTTGGGAAGACCCCTTAAGGAGAGTCCTGTTTTGAGTAAAACAATACTGCAATTAAAAGATATTGCCAAATATTTCCCAGGGATCAAGGCTCTGGACAACGTGGATTTCACCATTCGTACCGGAGAAGTCCATGCCCTCATCGGTGAAAACGGTGCGGGAAAATCAACACTGGTCAAGATCATGACCGGTGTGTATCAGCCCACAAAAGGGAAAATACTGATGGAGAACGGTGAGGTTCAATTTAAAAACTCCCACGACGCCCAGGCTGCCGGAGTTGTTGCCATCCATCAGGAAGCCTCCATGTTCTCAGAGCTTACCGTCACTGAAAACATATTCATGGGACATCATATCAGAAAAAAGATGGGAACCCTCGACTGGAAAGCCATGAGGGAACATACTCAGAATCTTCTGGGTCAGATGGAACTGGATATCAATCCGGACACTTTGATCAAAAATCTGGGAACCGCTCAGAGGCATATGGTAGAGATTGCCAAGGCCCTGTCTGTCGATGCTCAGCTGGTCATCATGGACGAACCCACCTCAGCCCTGTCTCTCAAGGAAGTGGATGAACTTTATAAGATCATCCGGCAGTTGAAAGCCCAGGGAAAAGCCATCGTATTCATTTCTCATAAATTTGATGAGATATTTTCCATCTGCGACTACTTCACAGTCTTTCGGGACGGCCAGTATATCGGAGAAGGAGAGATTGCCAAGTCCAACCTGGACAGTATCGTCAAGATGATGGTGGGACGATCCCTGAGCCAGATGTTTCCCAAAAAGGAAGCGATTATCGTCAAAGCTATTCTGGAAGTCAAAAATCTGTCCCTTCCGGGATACTTCAAGGACGTGTCATTTACCTTGTACAAGGGAGAGATTCTGGGCTTCTTCGGACTGGTCGGTGCAGGCCGGTCTGAGGTGATGAGAACGATCTTCGGAATTGATAAAAAGTCAGAGGGCACCATCTTGCTGAATGGGCAGGAGATTTCTATAGCATCACCCCGGATAGCCATGAGGCATGGAATTGCCTACGTCCCCGAAGACCGACAGCAGCAGGGAGCTATCCTTGAGATGAGTCTGACCAAGAATATAACCCTGCCCCAGATTGACAGCTTGAGTACCTTTGGCATCCTTAATAGCAAATCAGAAAAAGGAATCACCGAAGAGTTTGGAAACAAAATGGAGATCAAGGCCGCCAACTGGAAGGTCAATGCGGATACCCTCTCCGGTGGGAACCAGCAGAAAGTCGTCCTGGCCAAATGGCTGGCCACTCATCCAAAGATTCTCATTCTGGATGAACCGACCAAAGGGATCGATGTGTCCACCAAAGCAGCGGTCCACGAATTTGTCTCCGAAATGGCCTCACAAGGGCTTGCAGTCATAATGGTTTCCTCGGAAATGCCCGAAATCCTCGGCATGGCCGACAGAACCGTAGTCATGCATGAAGGCCGGGTAGCTAAAATACTGAGCAGAAAAGATGCTGATAGCGATAACATCATTCTGGCAGCAACGGGCCATGAAGAAGGGACTTTATGAAAAACAAGTTAGAAAAAATATTACAAAACAGAGAATTGAATCTGGTCTTTTTGATCCTGATACTCCTGGTTGTTGTCACAATGCGGGCTCCCGACTTTCTGGAACTCAAAAATGTGGAACGGATCGTCAATGATACGGCCATTTTAATTATGGTAGCCTCCGGTCAGTTCCTGGTGATCCTCACAGGAGGAATTGATCTTTCTGTGGGGGCCATCATTGCTTTTTCCGGAATGGCCGCCTCCATGGTGAATCAATACAATCCGGAAATGCCCGTATCCTTAATACTCCTTTTTGGCATTCTTGTGGGAACTGCCCTGGGAGCCTTTAATGGTGCCTGTGTGGCATATGGAAAGATCCCTCCGGTCATCACCACCCTGGGCACCATGAGTATTTTCAGGGGATTAACCTTCACAATGAGCAATGGCCAATGGGTCACTGCCCATGAAATGACCAACGCCTACATGGACATTCCCAAGGGAAGAATGCTCCTTATTCCCAATTTAACGGTCTGGGCCATCCTGATTTTTATCATTATGTTCTACTTTATCCGCTTCACACGGCATGGCCGGGAAATCTATGCTATCGGCGGGAATAAAATAGCCGCCCATTTTGTGGGTGTCAGCGAAAAGAAAGTCAGCTTTATGGTTTTCACAATACTGGGAGCCCTCTGCGGAGTGGCCGGGGTCATGTGGACCGCTCGATATGCCGCCGCAGTCAACGAAACAGCCGCTGGATTCGAACTGCAGACAATCGCAGCCTGTGTTCTGGGCGGGGTCAGCATGGCCGGAGGTTCAGGGGCGCTCACTGGTGTTGTCCTGGGGGCCCTTTTCCTTGGCATCATCAACAATGCCCTGCCCGTTGTTAACCTATCGCCCTTCTACCAGATGGCTATTCAGGGATTTGTCGTACTGGCCGCCATCGTGGCCAATGTTCTGATGGAACAGAGAAATGAGAAAAAGATACTCAGCGGGAGAAGGCAGTAATGAGCAAGAAACTGGAAAATGTCAACCAGACACGATTAATCAATGATTCAGGCCTTCTGGATAAAATCATTGAAAATGCCACAAAATGGGAATTCATACTGGTTTTTCTCTTTGTAGGAGTCATCATCTTCTTTTCTAATGCCAGCCCCTACTTTCTGGACTATTTCAATATGATGAATACAACCTTCAATTTTATGGAAAAGGCGATAATGGCGCTGCCCATGATTTTCGCCATCATGTGCGGGGATATCGATATATCCATCGCCTCGACCCTGGCACTATCCTCTTTTGCCATGGGCCTGGCCTCTTCCATGGGTGCGGGAACTCCCGAAATTGTGGCCATTGGATTGAGTGTGGGAGTCGCCGCAGGTGTTTTCAATGGACTCCTGGTCACAGGATTAAAGATTCCCGCCATCGCCGTAACCCTGGGAAGCCAGTCTCTATTCAGAGGAATATCTCAGGCCTTTCTGGAAGATCAGGCCTTCACCGATTACCCCGAGAGTTTCGGATATTTTGGACAGGGCTATGCCGGAGACAGTCTGATTCCTTTTGAGCTGGTCCTCTTTCTTGTCCTGGCGCTTATCATGGGATTCATCCTTCATAAGACAAGCTATGGACGAAAGGTCTATGCCATCGGGAACAGCAGTACCGCCGCAAGATTCTCCGGAGTCCCGGTGAATCGCATCCGATTTACCAATCTGGTCCTGAACGGCCTTTTTGCCGGGATTGCAGCCGTGTTGCTGACATCCCGTATCGGCAGCACACGGCCGAATATCGCCGTAGGCTGGGACATGGAAGCCATTACCCTAGTTGTTTTGGGAGGAGTTTCCATCAGCGGAGGAAAAGGCAACATTTTCGGTGTCATTGTCGCTGTATTTTTGCTGGGCTACCTGAAGTTCGGCATGGGACTCTTAAATTTTTCGGCAAAATCGATGATTATCACAACAGGATTTCTCCTGATCGGTGCCGTGTTGATTCCGGAATTGCTGAACAGACTCAAGGCAAAACAGAAATTGATGAAGCAGCAGGCCTGATCAAGACAGGATGATAAGGATTTAGAATGAAACGACTGGCCTTCAAAATGAAACTTAAACCCGGATGTGCAGAAGAATACAAGAAACGCCACAACAATCTCTGGCCTGAACTGGCAGAGCTTCTCAAAAGCAGCGGCGTCTCGGACTATTCCATCTTTCTGGATGAAGAAACAAATATCCTGTTTGCAGTTCAGAAGATAGAAGCAGAGGGGGGGTCCCAGGATTTAGGAGAAAACCCCATTGTCAAAAATTGGTGGGCCCACATGGCAGACATTATGGTAACAAATCCTGACAATTCTCCCCTGACAATTCCCCTTCGGGAACTGTTTTATCTGGAATAAAGAACAAAAAATCTACTATTAATCAATAATTAAGGGAAGTTCAGCCCTAAAGCGGGGCTTCCCTTTGACTCGGCAATTCCTCCGTGGTAGAATTAAGGTTTGAGAGGAGAGACCGCATGAACAAGAAAATCCTGTTTACTTTATTATTTCTTTCTCTGTTTATAGTTTTATCATGTAAAACAGCCCCGGAACCCGTAGAGGAACCGGTTGAAGAAGCCGTCCCCGAAGAAGTGATAGAAGAACCTGTTGTCGAGAGCGGCCAGACTCAAACCCCCGTTGTAGAAGTGAAACCTGAACCACCAAAAGTGAATCCTGTTTCCCGGGAAGAGATAGCCCTGGCCCGTCAGGCCCTGGAGCGTGCGGAAATGGTCGACGCCTCACGATTTGCCCCCGAATTGATGGCCGAGGGATATTCAGACCTTAAAAAAGCCATGGATCTGGCTGAAAGTGACCCCGATGCCGCCCGTCTTCTCCTGGCAGGAGTCAAGGAAAAAGCGGACAAAGCCTTTGATATGGGCAGGAATGGCCTGAAAGTCGAAGCCCTTGCCGCCCTGGATTCAATGAAGACCAAACTGCTTGCAATCAACGCCGATAAATACAGTCCCGAGCCCTATGGGCAGGTCCTGGATCAGTTTGCTTTGACTAGAAAGGAAATTGAGGCTGAAAATCTGATAGAAGCCAGAAAGGCTATGGCTCTTTCCAAAACCAAAGCCAACAACTTGTATAAGATCCTGGATGAAAATATCCGCTGGATCGGTATTCTAGAAAGAGACAGCAAAGCGTACCTGAGTGATGCAGAAGCCGAAGAAGCCTATCTCTGGGCGGATGAAGAGTTCAACCAGGCCGGATTTCTGCTCTCCCAGGGAATGATTCAATTCCGTCAATATGACCTGAAAGGCAGCGAAAGCACCCTGAAAGAAGCAAAATTCAGAGCCAAAAACACCCTGTACCTCACAAGAGTACGAAAACAGCAGGCAGATAACGACGCCCGTCTGATGCAGATCCAGATGGAACTTGAAGAAGCGTCTACACTGATGATTCAAACCGAAACCGGCGCTATTAAAGAAGCCAGCCCCTGGTCCGGCAGCGATTACCTGGATAAGAACCCCCTTCTGGATGCAAAGACCGAAGACTACGAAGCCGAGGATTCGGAGCTCATCGAATACGACCTGACAAAGGTCATCGAAGAGGAAGAAGAGGAAATAGTCTCCTCCAGTGACGGTGTCTCCACCCTGCTTGAAAAGGCTAAAGACCTATGGCAGCAGGCCATTGCCGAGAGAAATGCCGGTAATTACGGCAAATCTAAAGAACTGCTGACACAGGCTGAGGCTTATATCCGGGCTTACAAGGCCAATGCCGTGGGCAAGACCTACACCGTCGTCTATAGAAAAGAGAAAACAGACTGCCTGTGGAGAATTGCCGAGTTTAAAGAGATCTATAACGATCCTTTCCTCTGGCCCAAGATCTGGCAGAGGAATCAGAAAGCCATCCCCAACCCTGATCTGATCTATCCCGGACAGGTGCTGATCATCCCGCCTGTGGAATAAACCAAAAAAAACCCTGACAAATTGCGTCAGGGTTTTTTTCTTCTTAAATGCTTTTAATTACCCGCATAACTGTCAAAATAGGACTCCAGAGCTCCGATAAACTTCTTCTGCATCATTTCTTCCATGGACCGGTAAGCTCTGGCCTCAGCCTCGTCCAGGGAAATGGCGGTTTCCCGTTGTTTCTCTTCCATGGTAACAACAACTTCTCCCTTTTCATTGCGCATCTCCAGAAAAAGATTCCACCGGAGATTCTTGTAGTCATTATTCAGAGTGACCTCTTCCATGGAGATCCGACCGCGAACAGAGAGGGGAGCAGATTCATCAAAGACAGAGAAGCCCCTATCCGTTAAAACCTGAGAAACAACAGCAGCGACTTTTCCTTTTTCATCACCCTCCAGAGCGATTGTATAGACCATATCTTCCGCCGTATCGGCATGAAGGGATCCGAGTTCTTCTGGATTGTAGGGAAGCATCACGGCACGGGCAAAGGGCTGGTATATGATCTCCAGCTGCTCCCGGAGAGACTGGATTTCGCTGTCCATCACACGGGCTGCATCCAGAAAGCCATAACGCCGGATGAGATCGCTCTGACCGGCTGATTTCCGGATAAACAGATCCGTACGATTGGCGTCATTATCAATCCTCTGCCTATAGATATTGGCGGTTTCCATCCGGTCAATATAAGCCACCACATAGACCCGGCCCTCATCGTTGGTCCAGGATTCGCCGAAGTGTACATTTATCAGAGTCTCATCCGAAAGCTGTGTGATCGACTCGTCTGCGGTGGTTTCCATTTGAGATTCCAGGATGGTCTTACCATCGGAAAGATCCTTATACCGGGTGCTGACGGTGCTGTCTACCTGAATTGTGGTTTTAAAGATGCGGGCCAATGAAGCTTGACCATTCTGCTTGGAACTCTTGAGAGATGAGCCCTCACCAATTTCCACCAGATATTTATCATTGGGATACACACTATGTTTGTCGTCAACCCAGCCTGGTTTTCTTTTACCACCGCCATTCGATTTTACTGACCCTCCTGTAGCACAGGAAACCAGCAGTCCCGCTAACAACACTGCTGCTATGATCTTTTTGGATTTCATTCTATCCTCTCCTTATTCCAATACGAAAGATTCAACAAGATTCAGTTCTTCAGTCTGCAAATTCATGACACCCCGGTTATCTCTGAAAATCAGGGTGCTGTCTTTGTAATATTCCACCATGACGGCATGTTCCCCCGGCGGAATCATTATATCCAAAGTGTAGGCAAAGGCGGGAAAGTACTGAGAAGTACGGAGATCCGCATTTTCCGTGGCATCCACTGCCACATCGGCGGCGAATCCCAGAAGCATTCCTGCCACCATACCCCCCATATCACCACCCAGGGCATCCTTGGCAGCCTGTTTGCCCGATTCTTTTAAAATTCCCTTGGCTACGGTTCTCAATATGGATCGACCGATAACCAGGGGCTGTTTAATCAGGAATATTTCTTTTGAAATATCTTCCATCTTTTCAAAAATCGGAATCTCTCTGACAGGAACTCCATCAATGAGGAGCACAATCCTGTTGACCTGACTGCCCATCAGATCCATCCGGGGGTATTCAAATTTAAAATGATAACCCCCTTCTACACCGGGCATGACCAGAAAATTAAACCCCACATTGGATTTAATATATTCTTCACTCTGGCTGACAGAATTGATGACAACGATCCCCGGCAATGTGGTGAGGTAAAAGGTTTCTGCCAGTTTGCGGGGAGAGATACCGGAAAAAGCGATGACACTCAAATGAGCCATATCCTGATTCAGGACCGTGTCCGGTAGTTCGGGAAGAGAGAAATCATAGAGCTGCTTCTGATTGTTAAAAGCCTGTACAATGTTCTCTTTCTCGATGCGGGCACTGTCCGGGCTTTTTTCATAGCGGTACAGTAGAAGACCCAGATAACGGGCCAGGGCGTCATTATAAAAACGTGTGGCCATGGGTTCGATTTCCCCGTCGGCCTCTTCAGACTGGTTATACTCGTTAATGAGTTTTCTGTACTTATCTTCCAGAAGGTTCAGTTTTATATGAACTCTCCGGATCTCCACCAGAGCAGACTCGGGGTCACCCAGTGCAATGTAATTCAGACCTTTAAAGATATTCAGATAGATATCTTCGTAATCCTCTCCCTTATAATCAAGTGCATTGTCATTCAAGACTCCCGATGTGAGAATTTTAGAGACACTTTTGGTATATAGCTCTTCTATGCCCCGTTCAGCTTCGCTGAGGGCGGCATTACTCTTCTCATACTCACCTGCATAATGGTAGAGCATTCCCACATCGAGATAATAAAGGACCCGGTCCTTCTCTTTATAGGTTTCCTCCTTATACCCCTCAATGACGGCGCTTGCACCGGCAAAGTCTCTCCTGGCTAGATACTCATTGGCCTCCACATACTGATACTGGTAGGTCTGAGTACTGGCGCAG